>CAJWAH010000082.1 GCA_913020095.1 uncultured Synechococcus sp. | reverse complement strand
GTGGGCTGCGCGGCGTCGCCGAGCGACTGTTGCACCATACGGACGCGGGCAGGCTCGTGAATGGCTTGGGCGACGCCTCGCAATCGCGCTTTGCGGAGCTCGTATCTGATGCTCGTGCCGTCGCCACCCCCGCAGTATGCCGTGGGATGGCGCATCAGATTGCAGCACTAGACCCCTCGCAACGCAGGCCCCATGCGGAGGCGGTCGTGTTGCGCGTCGTTCGAGAGCTGATTCATTCAAGCGGGGCTGAGCTCGCAAGCGAGACACCGCTGATGGAGGCGGGAGTGGACTCTCTCGCGGCGAGCGAGCTCGTGACGCGGCTGCATGCAGAGACGGGCATGGCTCTCGCTCCGACGCTGCTTTTCGATAAGCCGACAGCGCGTGCCATTGCAGACCATCTCGTCGTGCAACTGAGTGGCGCAGAGGCTCCGCTGCTTCCTCCGTTGGCAATCGTTCGTGCCGAGGCTGATGCTATGGTTCCACTGCTCGGCATGTGCGGTCGGTGGCCGGGTGGGTGCAATGTGGACGTGACTCGCTGGCAGCTTCAGGGGGCGTGCGGTGACGCTGTTGGTGCAGTGCCGTCGGCTCGGTGGACGCTGGAGGAAGCGGTCGACACGAGCGCTCTGACCGCAGTGCAGGCAGCTTGCGTGCGCCACGGTGGCTTCGTCGCGGCCGTCCAGCGCTTTGATGCACTTGCGTTTGGCATCTCTGCGAGTGAGGCATCTGCCATGGATCTGCAGCAGCGGCTGGGCTTGAGCGAAGCGGTGCTCGGCGGGGCTGAGCAGCTGCTTGATGAGCAGGGCACCAGCTCGGTGAACACCGTGATCAGCGGCCTGGAAGAGCAACGCCAGCGGCAACAGGAGGCCGCCGAAGAAGCAGCCGCCCTGTTGATGCGAGCCGAACTGCTGCATGAAGAGCTGCAGCAGCGCTGGCAGCAGGAGCAGCAACAAAAGCAAGCGCGCCAAGGCGAAGCCCAACAGCAATTGGTGGGCTCGATTCGCGAAGGCCGCAAGGAGGTGCGCCAACTGATTCGCCGGCTGCGCAATCCCAAAGCCGATGGCGAAGCAGCGCGGCAAGTGGGGCAACGGCTGCGCAGCCTCGAGCAAGAACATGCGCCAGAGAGCACCCCCAAGAAGCAACATCGCGGCTGGAGCCCTGCCGCTGGCGATCGGGTGCGGCTGCTGAGCCTGGGCAAAGCCGCTGAGGTGTTGAGCTGCAGCGATGACGGTCAGGAGCTGCAGGTCCGCTGCGGGGTGATGCGCCTGACCGTGCCACTCACGGGTATCGAGGGCCTGCAAGGGGAAAAGCCGGCGCCCCCGGAACCAGCTCCGGTGCGCATCCAAGGCCGCGGCCGGCGCAGTGATTCAGCCGTGCGCACCAGCCGCAACACCGTTGATGTGCGCGGCCTGCGCGTGCATGAGGCCGAAGCCGCGGTGGAGGAGCAGCTGCGGTCGGTGCATGGACCGCTGTGGGTGATCCATGGCGTTGGCACCGGCCGGCTCAAACGCGGTCTGAGGGAATGGCTCAGCGGGCTCGACTACATCGAGCGCCTCGTCGATGCCGAGCAGGGCGATGGCGGTGCTGGCTGCACGGTGGTCTGGCCCCGTTAAGCCGGCAGGCTGGGCAAATCGGGGGACGCCATCGCAGCATCGCCGCTTTTAGGACGCAACGCATCGCCATCCGCATCAAACAGATTCCAGCCAGCGGCTTCGATCTCCAGGTGGCACTGGTCTCCGGGCTGAACACTCACCTCCGCTGCGGTGCGCAATTGCACGGTGTGATCAGCCTCCAGCAGCCGGCAGCTGAGCAGCTGCTCATGGCCCAAGGCCTCGAGTTGAACCACTTCAGCTGGAAGATTGCGGTTGGTGGCTGGCGCCAGCCGCAGGCGCTCCGGGCGCAAACCCAAAGTGAGTTGCTGGCCCAGATAGCCCTGCAATAGGCCAGCCAAGGACGGATCAGCGGCCACACGCTTGCCGGCCAGCAGCACCTGATCAGCCGAGAGCACCTCCACCGGCAAGAGATTCATCGGCGGCGAACCAATGAACTGGGCCACAAACAAATTGGCCGGCTGCTCATAGAGCTCAATGGGGGTGCCGAGCTGCTGCAGGCGGCCGGCATTGAGCACCGCAATGCGATGGCCCATGGTCATCGCTTCAACTTGATCGTGGGTCACATACAGCGTGGTGACCCCCAACTGCCGCTGCAGCTGCACGATCTGGCGGCGCGTATCGCCGCGCAACTTGGCATCCAAGTTGCTGAGCGGCTCATCCATCAAAAAGACAGCAGGCTGCCGGGCAATGGCGCGGCCCAGTGCCACCCGTTGCTTTTGGCCGCCAGACAACTCCTTCGGCAGACGATCGAGCAGATGGGCCAGATCCAACATCTCAGCCACCTGCTGAACCCGATCGGCAATGCGTTGCTCACGCGGTGAGCGCAGCCAACCGGTGGTGCGTGCCACCCAATCCTGCAGCTGCTGCTGCAAGCGGCGGTGACCGCTGCGGCGCAACCCAAAGGCGATGTTGTCGGCAACGCTCAGGTGGGGATAGAGCGCATAGCTCTGAAACACCATCGCCACATCCCGGCGTGATGGCGGCAGCGCTGAGACATCCCGGCCAGCCACCACCACCTGCCCCTGACTGGGCGCTTCCAAACCCGCCAGCAGGCGCAGCAGCGTGCTTTTGCCACAACCCGATGGCCCCACCAGCACGAGGAATTCGCCGTCGCGCACCTCAAGATCAATGCCTTTGAGCACCTCAACAGCGGCACTGCCGCGCCGCGGCGGGTACTGCTTGCGCAACTGGCGGAAGGCAACCTCGGCCACGCGGAGAGCTCTGCGGATGCCCGACTTTATAGAGGTTGGCCTGACAGGGAAGAATGATGGATTGACCCGCAAGCCGTGCAGTTCATCGACCAGGCCAGGATTGCCGTTAAGGCCGGCCGCGGTGGTGATGGCATTTGCGCCTTTCGGCGCGAGAAATATGTGCCAGCGGGAGGGCCCTCCGGCGGCGATGGCGGGCGCGGTGGTGATGTGGTGCTGCAGGCCGACAGCAACCTGCAAACCCTGCTGGATTTCAAATACAAGCGCCTGTTTCAGGCCGACGATGGTCGCCGCGGCGGACCCAACCGCTCCACCGGAGCCAGCGCCAACACGCTGCTGATCCGCGTGCCCTGCGGCACCGAAGTGCGTGATCTGGGCACCGACCTGCTGCTGGGGGATCTCATCGACAACGGTGAGCAGCTGGTGATTGCCACCGGCGGCAAAGGCGGCCTGGGCAATGCCCACTACCTCAGCAACCGCAACCGAGCCCCGGAGAAATTCACCGAAGGCAAAGACGGAGAAGAGCGTGAACTGCAGCTGGAGCTCAAGCTGCTGGCGGAAGTGGGGCTGGTGGGGCTGCCCAATGCCGGCAAGAGCACCTTGATCAGCGTGCTCTCGGCTGCCCGGCCCAAGATCGCCGACTATCCCTTCACCACCCTGGTTCCCAACTTGGGGGTGGTGCGCCGCCCCAGCGGCGATGGCACGGTCTTTGCTGATATCCCCGGACTGATTGCTGGTGCCGCCCAAGGGGCCGGACTCGGCCACGATTTCCTGCGCCACATCGAGCGCACCCGGGTGTTGATCCACCTGGTGGATGGCAGCAGCCCCGACCCCATCGCCGATGCCCAGGTGCTGCTCGGCGAGCTGGAGGCCTACGGCAACGGGCTGCTGGAACGTCCACGGCTGCTGGTGCTCAGCAAAGCCGAACTGCTCGATGAAGAACAACTTGAGGCGCTACCGGCCCAGCTCAGCGACACCTTGGGCCAGCCCGTGCAAGTGATCTCAGCGGTGACCGGCCAAGGCCTGGATGGACTGCTGCAGCAGGTGTGGCAAGAACTGGGGGTGAGCAGCTAGCTCACCAGCGCTTGGCCCCAGGGCAAAAACCGCTGGTAGTGCTCTTCATCGCAGGCGGCCATCAGGGGATAACTGGCCTCGCCCAAGGGAGCTCCTGGCGTCATCGGGAAGGGGTGATCAGCCAGCGGACGAATCACGCAACCAAGCTCCTCGAGGATCAGCCACACCGCTGCGAGATCCCAGATCTTGGGGGTGGCCTCCAAGGCGGCCAGCATCGTTCCTAAGCCCACACCCAGCAGGTTGAGGCTGGCCACCCCCAGCATTCGCGTTTTAGCGGGGAAGCGCTGGGGCACTTTCTGCAGCACCGGCAGCGAGCGGGTGCAGAGGCTGGCGCAATTGCAGCGATGGCGAGGACCGCCAGGGGGCTGCAATGGCTCACCATTGCGCCAGACGCCCTGGCCGCGCACCGCCACATAACGCTCCCGGAGCGGGGGCACATCGATGATGGCCTCGAGGGGCTGGCCATCCTGCAGACGCGCCATCGAAATCGCCCAAATCGGCAGGCCCACCGAGAAATTGGTGGTGCCATCAAGGGGGTCCACAATCCAGCCATGGCGCTGGGTTGGGGCATCGGTGCAACCTTCTTCGCTCAGCAGGCCGTCGCCGGGAAGGATCTCCGCCAAGCCTGCGGCGATGGTGGCATCACTCCAGCGATCACAGTCGGTGACCAAGCTGCCATCGGGCTTCACCGTGCTGGCGATCTGACCGAAGTCAGCGCGCTGACGCTCAGCGACCCGATCAACAAGCTCATGCAAGGCCGGCCAGTGGGCCCCATTGGGATAGGTCGCCATCAATCGAGCTCCAGCGCAAGCAGATCACCCAAGGCGCGCTGCACCCGCTGCTGGAACAGGGTCGTATCCACCCGCAGCAACAACAAACCAGCCAACAGCAATCCCACCGCCTGAATCACAAACACGCTGGCATAGGCCCCGTAGGTGTCTTGCCCGCCGAACACACCACCAAACAGACTCAGCAATCCGCCACCGGTGACCGTGGCCACGCCGCGGGCGTAGGCCTGCGCCAGACCCCAAACCCCGATGAAGGTGCCAGCCAAGGCGGGTGAGGTGAGACCGAGCATCAAGGTGAGGCTGGCGTTGGTGCTGACCCCAGCGGCGTAGCCAAACAGCAACAAGGCCAAACGGAACAGCGGCTCTGAAACCACCGCTCCAGCCACCACCATCAGCAGCACAAACACCCCAGCTAGAACGCCACCAACCAAGGCGGTGCGCTGCGGGCCCAAGCGAGGCACCAGAAGAAACCCCGTGCTGGCAATGCCCACCAAGGTGCCAACGCCCCAAATCGCATTGAGGCGTGTGGTGGCGCAAACATCCATGCCAAAGATCGCGCCGCCATAGGGCTCCAGCACCGCCTCCTGCAGAAACAGCGAGAAGGTGAACAGCGACAACACCCCAAAGAAATAGGCCACCTGCGGCGATGCGCGCAGCACGGTCCAGGCCTGGCCAAAGCTCAGTTCGGCAGGGCGATCAGCAGCAAGCTTGACTTCATTGCTCTGCTGCTCAACGGGCCGCTCCACCCCAACCACCGCTAGCAAGATCAAGCCAAAGATCACCAGCGGCGCCACCACGATCAGGCGCTCCACCCCGGCAATCACCAAATTCAAATCAGTGCTGGCGCAGGCGGTGCCCAAAAAGCGGCTGGCCAAAATCGCGCCGGCGACGATGCCAACGGTGAGCATCGACCACACCACTGACACCAGGGCTGGCCGTTGCCGCTCGCTGGTGACATCAACAAGTAATGCCGCAAACGGCGTGGAACTGGCAGAGATGGCCAGGCCATAGCCAAGAAACACCACCGTGAGCACCAGACCGCGAAACAGCACGGCACTGCCATCGCCGGCTTGAGACGCCTCCGCCAGCCACAACACCGTGCGCCCGGCAATCCAGAACAGCACACAGAAGCTCAGCGAACCGCACAGCACAAAGGGGGTGCGCCGCAACCCGCGCCAACGGCAGTTATCGGAACGTTGGCCAAACCAAACCCGCGTGAACGCCACCAGCTGCTGAGCGCCCAGGGCGAGCGCCGTTAGGGCTGCAGGAACCGAAAACTCATCAATCAGCAGCCGATTAAAGATGCCGAGCGTGAGCACCGAAAGGGCCCCGAGGCAGGCCTGAAATAAGCCCAGGCGAACCGCCAGGGCTGCAAAACGCAATGACCCCAACCGGATCAGTCAGCAGTGGGCACAAACGTAGCCCGCTGGAACGCGCAGGGTTCGGCGATCGGCGTTGAGAACACCGGCACATCAGTCGTTGGGTCTTTTGGCGGTGGATCAGCAGGCAGATCAGGGGGAATGCAGCGGGCGATGGCATCAAGACCCGTGCGGCGACGCAGCTGAGCCAACGTTGTGTTGTAGTCAGCAATCGCATCGGCGTATTGAACTTCGGCCTGAGTGACATCCCTCTGGTTATCAATCACATT
>CAJWAH010000081.1 GCA_913020095.1 uncultured Synechococcus sp. | reverse complement strand
CACCGACACCAGCCCGTCCCAGTCTTCCTCCGCCAGAAGTTCGCGCACCTTGCGGCTGCCACTGGCATTGAGCCGCTCACCAATGATCAAAAAGGAGTTGTCCTGGTGATAAGGCGTGGTGCCGTAAATCGAAGCCGCAGAGGCTTCAGCCCCCAGCAAGGGGCGCTGTTGTTGTGCCTGCGGCGTACGCACCGGCCGTTCCGCTGGGGTCATCTCCTCGGCCAACTCAGCCAGGGCAGCGATGTGGGCTGGCGTGGTGCCGCAACAACCACCAATCACCTGAACCCCGAGGTCTTCGATGAAGTGGTGCATCGCCATCTTCATCTCCACCGGGGTCAAGCGGTAGTGGGCAACGCCGCCCACGTTTTCCGGCAAGCCTGCATTGGGAATGCAACTCACCACAAAGGGAGCGTGCGCGCTGAGGTATCGCACGTGCTCTTTCATCTGCTCGGGGCCCGTGGCGCAATTGAGGCCCAACACATCAATCGGGAAGGGTTCGAGAATCGCCACCACAGCGGCAATGTCGGAGCCCACCAACATCGTGCCGGTGGTTTCCATCGTCACGCTGACCATCACCGGCCGCCGCTCGCCAGCGGCAGCAAACGCCTGCTCAAGGCCAGCCAAGGCTGCCTTGATTTGCAGCGGGTCTTGGCAGGTTTCGATGATGAAGAGATCCACATTGCCGGCAAGCAAGCCACGGGCCTGCTCGGCAAAGGAATCGCGCATGGCATCGAAACCCACGTGCCCCAGGGTGGGCAGCTTGGTGGTGGGGCCCATGGAACCGGCCACAAAGCGAGGTTTCTCTGGGGTGCTGTAGCGATCGGCCATCTCGCGGGCCAGTTGAGCCGCTTTGACGTTGAGCTCGTAGGTCTGGTCCTGCAGGTCGTATTCGGCCAACACCAAGGAGGTAGCCCCGAAGGTGTCGGTTTCGATCACATCGCAACCGGCCTCAAGGAACTGCCGGTGCACCTCTTGCACGGCATCCGGTCTGGTCACCACAAGGTTTTCGTTGCACCCCTCAAGCGCAGCGCCGCCGAAGTCGTCGGGGCCGAGATCCATCTGTTGGAGCGAGGTTCCCGTCGCTCCATCAAAGACAAGAACTGGCCGCTCCGGAGCGTGCAGTCTCTCCAGAAAACGGTGCATCACTTGATACGAATCCGCGTCACCCAGTGCTCAAAGTTAGGGTCCCGACCCTCAGTAATGGCGGTGATCCGCTCGCGCAGGGAATTCATCACTGGCCGATCAGAGGAGAGGTCGGTGCATTCCACCCGGCGCACCGGGGTGACCTTCGCGGCGGTGCCAGTGAGGAAAACCTCCTCGGCAACAAATAATTCGCTCTTATCAATCGGCCGTTCCACCACCGTGTAGCCCATGTGGCGGGCCAGCTCGATCACGCTGCCGCGGGTGATGCCCTCCAGGATGTCTTGATCAACGCCAGGGGTGTAGAGCACACCATCGCGAACGATGAATAGGTTCATGCCGCTGGCTTCGCTCACCTTGCCGCGGCTGTTGAGCAGCAGGGCCTCATCAAATCCACTCTTCACCGCCTCTGTTTTGGCAAGGGAGCTGGTGATGTAAGCGCCGCTGATCTTGCCCCGCAGGGGCAGGGAACGGTCTTCCTGACGGGTCCAGGAGCTGATGCGGCAGCTCACCCCTTCAGGGGAGAGGTAGTCCCCCAGCTCCAGGCCATAGATCAGAAAATCAGTCTCAATGTCGTGCAGACGAGGAGCGATGCCCAGATCAGAGGTGTAAACGAACGGGCGCAGGTAGATCGGACAGCTGGGTTGGTTGGCCTTCAAGAAGGCTTCCACGGCCTCCAAGACAGTGGAGGCAGGCAAGTCAGTTAGTAGCAAGCGGGCGCTCTGGCTCAGGCGCTTGGCATGGCGATCAGCCCGAAATAAGAGGATCTCGCCGGGATCTTGTGGGTTTGGCAGGGCCCGCATGCCGCCAAAGGCACCGGTGCCGTAGTGCAAAGCATGGGTCGCCACCGACAGCGTGGCTTCAGCAAATGGCACGCAGCGTCCGCCGAACCAGGCGTAGGGCAGGAAGCGATGCATGGAGCGACACAGACCTGGGCAGATCTTCTCACCTCCTCTGCTGGGCGAGAATCAAGCCATGCACAGATTGGCAGCACTGCCAGGGGATCCCGGCGAGGGGGATGCGCTCCTGGTTGAGCAGGATTCCCTGCCGGCGCTGGTGCTCAGTCACGCCGATAGCGACCTCAGCCTGATCGCTCAGCGGCTCTCAGCCGCTGGTGATCCCGCCTGGATGCGGGGCTTGAACCTGGCGGCGTTAAGCCATCCAGCCGCCATCGATCACTACATCCGCAGTTCGCTGGCGGCCACCCGCTTGGTGGTTGTGCGGTTGCTTGGTGGCCGGGGTCATTGGAGCTACGGCCTGGAACAACTGCGTGAGTGGGCCGCCCAATCACCGCAGCGCGCTCTGTTGGTGCTCGGCGGCACCGCCGATGGTGCCGAGGAATTGGCTGACCTCAGCAGTGAACCTGCCACCACGGCCCTGGCGTTAGCCAGCTGCTTGCGCCATGGAGGTCCAGACAACATTGATGCGGTGCTCCTTTGGTGTCAGCGCTGGTTGGCCGCGGCTGCACCCAGTGCCCCTGAGCCGCAGCCGCAACCCGACCCACTCTGTTTCGACTGGCAAGCCGATGACGGCCCAACGGTGGGGGTGGTGGCCTACAGGGCCCTGTGGAGCAGTGGCGACACGGCGCTGCTCGAAGAGATCGCAGCCTGTCTACGTCGCTCTGGCCTGTGCCCGCGAATCCTGTTGGTCAGCGGTTTACGCGACCCAGCCCTGCAGCAGGCCGTCCGTGATCACTTCAGCCAGGCCGCTGTTGAGGCGGTGATCTGTTGCACCGGCTTTGCCTCGGTGCAAGCGGACCGGGCCGGTGATGGGGCTCCCCTGTGGCAACAGCTCGCGGTTCCCGTGATTCAGTTGTTGATCAGCTCAGGCAGCCAGCAGCGCTGGCAAACCAGCTCCGTGGGCCTGAGCCCATTGGATTTGGCCATGCAAGTGGCATTGCCCGAGCTCGATGGCCGGTTGATGGCCCGCATTGGTGGCTTTAAGGAGCTGGCGCAAAAAGACGACGCGCTGCAATGCGCGATCCAGCGCTATCAACCCGACCCTGCTGGTGTGGCCTGGAGCATTGAGCTCACCAAGCGATGGATCGCCTTGCGGCAAACGCCTGAGCCCAGCAAGCGCATTGCCCTGGTTCTGGCCAATTACCCCACACGCAATGCTCGCCTCGCCAATGGCGTTGGGCTCGACACACCCGCCAGTGCCGTGGCGATCTTGAAATGGCTAGAGCAGGAGGGCTACTGGCTGGGAGAGGGCCCAATCCCTGCCACCAGTGATGCGTTGATTGCTGAGCTCAGCTCGGGCCGCACCCCTGATCCTGAAACGTGGCACCACCGAGCTAGCGAACAGCTGAAGCTGGCGGACTACGAAGCGTTCTGGAGACGATTGGCGCCAGAAGCGCGTCAAGCCGTGGTGGATCGCTGGGGCGAGCCCAGCGCCGACCCCACCATCGATGGCGACGGCTTCCCTTTATCCGCCAAGCGCTACGGCAACGTCACCGTGATCCTGCAGCCCTCGCGGGGCTATGACCGCGACCCGAGCCTCAATTATCACGCCCCTGATCTGGCGCCGACCCACGCCTACCTGGCCCACTACATCTGGATTCAACGGCACTTCGACGCCCATGCCGTGATCCATTTGGGTAAACACGGCAACCTCGAGTGGTTACCCGGCAAGGGGATGGGCCAAAGCCCGGCCTGTTTCCCCCAGTTGTGCCTGGGGCCGATGCCCCACCTCTACCCCTTCATCGTCAACGACCCTGGCGAAGGTTCCCAAGCCAAACGACGAAGCCAGGCCTTAATCCTCGATCACCTCACTCCACCGCTGGGACGCGCCGGGTTGCATGGGCCCTTGGCTGAACTGGAGGGGCTCGTTGATGAATATTGGGAGGCCATCCAATTGGGCAGTGAACGCCGCAAATTGCTGCGGCAGCGGCTTGAGCAGAGCCTTCGCGAGCTCAACCTCAACCCATCGGAGGCAAGCTTCGAAGAACGTCTCGACAGCGTTGATGGCTATCTCTGCGAACTCAAAGAAGCGCAAATTCGCACCGGCCTGCACATCTATGGCAAGCAACCCGAACAACCGCAGCTCGAGGAATTGGTGTTGGCTATCGCCCGTTGTCCTGGGCCCGGGCGGCCTGGCTTAACGCGAGCCCTTGCTGAGGATCTGGCCCTGGAGTGTGACCCCTGGACGGATGAGGAATCAATGGCGCTCTCTGGTGCTGATCAACAGCGCTTGTTGGCCCTGCAACCCAAGCGCGCCACACCAAGGCAAGTGGGTGATGCGGTGGAGGTGTTGGAGCAGCTGGCGCTGCAGTGTTTACGCGGCAGTTCCGCTTATCCAGGTGAGCAAACGCGACAGGTGTTTGCCCACATCCAGCGCGTGATTCAACCCGCGCTGATGGCCTGCAGCAGCAGTGAGCAGCGCAACCTATTGGCCGGCCTGCGGGGTGAACGGGTTGAAGCCGGACCCTCAGGGGCCCCAACACGCGGCCGCGCTGACGTGCTGCCCACGGGCCGCAATTTTTACGCGGTTGACCTGCGTGGTGTGCCCACCGAAACAGCCTGGGATCTGGGCTACCGCAGTGCCGATGCGCTGCTGCAACAGCACCTGCAGCAGGAGGGGGAGCATCTCAAGCATTTGGCCATCTCCATTTGGGGGACCAGCACCATGCGAACCGGTGGTGACGATGTGGCTCAAGTGCTGGCCTTGATGGGTGTGCGGCCGCGATGGGATGGCCCCAGCCGGCGCATGGTTGGCCTGGAGTTGATCCCCGAATCAGCCCTTGGGCGTCCGCGGGTGGAGGTCACCGTGAGGATCTCGGGCTTCTTCCGTGATGCCTTTCCGCAGCTGATTGGCTGGCTCAATCAGGCCGATCAGTTGGTGCGCGCTCAGCAAAGCGATCCGAGTCAACGGATGTGTGCCATCTATGGCTCAGCGCCTGGCGCCTATGGCGCTGGACTGCAGGGGCTCATCGACTCCGGGCAATGGGATGAGCGCTCGGATTTAGCCGAGGCCTTCTTGAACTGGAGTCAATGGGATTACGGAGCAGCCGGTGAACCCCTTAAAGACCGCAGTGGGCTGGAAGATCGCCTTCGTCAGGTGGAGTTGATCCTGCACAACCAGGACAACCGCGAGCATGACCTGCTCGATTCCGATGACTACTACCAATTCCAAGGGGGCCTGGCCGCCGCTGTTGGGACCTTGAAAGGCGAGACCCCAGCCCTCTGGTTTGGCGACCACAGCAGACCAGAGCGGCCCAAGCCCAAGCCCTTACAGCAGGAACTCGACAAGGTGATCAGAAGCCGCTTGCTGAATCCGCGCTGGATCCAAGGCATGGCCAAACACGGCTACAAGGGCGGTTTTGAACTGGCCGCCAGCCTCGACTACCTCTTTGCCTATGACGCCTGCACCCATGTGGTGCCCGATTGGGCCTACAGCGAAGTGTGCAAGCAATGGCTGCAATCAGACGCTGTGCTGGATCACCTCAGGAGCCACAACCCCTGGGCCCTAAGGGATATGGCCGAACGACTGCTCGAAGCCAACAACCGTGGGCTCTGGGAATCTCCAGAACCCAACCAATTGGATCAGCTCCGCGAGCTGGTGCTCAGTAGTGAGCAGCAGATTGAAACCGGAAACCAGCGCTGAACTCAGCGAATGTCCTTAAGCATGTCCTTGAAAGGATCAATGGAACCGGGCTTAGCGGAGCCAGGGGCACTACCGGGAGCTGGCTTGGAAGCCTGCGCATTGCCATTGCCGGCGGTCGGCATGGGCGGAACAGGCGCCATCTGCGGAACAGGAGCCATCTGCGATGCCGCTGCTGGCTGACTGGGTTGAGCGGCTGGGCTACCAGCAGGGTTTGCAATCGGAGCTGTCTTGGACGTGGTGCCGGGCACGTTGGTGCTCACAGCAGAACCTTTCATGCGGTCCTTCAGCTGTTGCTGGGACATCGGCTGGGCGAAGGTCTTTTTCACCGGCTTGGGCACACCGGGATCGACGCGTGCAACGGACTGGTTGCCACCAGCTTCCGGTAGGCCCTCGGAGACCTTGGCCATCTGAGCTTCCATCGAGGCCACATCCTCGATGCGCTCTTTCATCCCAGGGTTTTCAGCCGTGCCAGGAAAGGTGCGGCGGATGGTGTTGGAGCGACGCATGAAATCCACATCACCCAGGCTGCTGGATTTATCAGCATCAAGGAAAAAGCTCTTATCTCCTTCGTCAGACTCACCAGGCTTTTTGCGGAAGC
>CAJWAH010000080.1 GCA_913020095.1 uncultured Synechococcus sp. | reverse complement strand
TGATGAAGCAGGGCATGGGCCAGCTGATGACGCCTGGAACAACCGCTGGCCAGTAAATTAAGGAAAGCTAAAGGCAGCGCATGGGGGCTTCCCTCACGCTCAACACGGCTCGAAGGGATTTAGAGGCTGAGCGTCGCCGCAACAGCCTGGAGCTGCAAGGTTTGCGCCCATTGGTGAACAACGGCAGCTGCCACCCGAAACTGCAACAACGGCTGGAAAACCGGCTCGCCGATTTGGAGTTGCGTCAGCGGGAACTGGAACGGATCCGGGCTCTGCTGCGTTGCACCAACCAGTAGGCCGCGCAGAGCGCTAAGCACGCCACACCCAAACTGATCACCAGCAGCGGCTTATCCGCAGCAGTTGCGGGCTCAGGCATCACGATGATCTTGCGAGCCAACGCGGTGATGGCTGTGGCCAGCACCAGCTCCACCTGGATGTGGTGATCCTTGAGGTAAGCGGTGATGTTCTCCAGCACCTCAATGGCAATCAGCAGCTCGAGCACCTGGCCGAGCACCATCTCCAGCTCAGACACCAAAAACGGGAACTGGGCCGGCGCGACTTCCCAAGCCAGCACGGTCATCAGCTGCAGCGTGGCGGCAATGATCACGATCACCATCGCCACAGCCAACACCTTGGCCAGCACGCGCTGAAAGCGCAGCAAGCCTTGCTGGAAGACACCGTCGTCGCTCCACCAATTCTTGGGATTAATCACAAGCGCAAGCCTCAGTTACTGAAGGGCTCAAATTGGGGACGCGCCCGCGTTTGCCCGGGCGGGTTGACGATCTTGGTGTCGCACGTGACTGAACCATCAGCCGCCGTGACGCAGTTGCTCTCTTCAATACGAGTCTCTTTGCCCACATCGGAACCGGGTCCAAGGATGTAGCTGCCCGACTGGGCCATGGCTGCTGCCGGAAACAGCACCAACGCAGCAGCTCCAAGCAGGGCGAAACGGAGGGCCATCACTGAGCCACAAACAATCGCGCCACTTTGCCTGAATTCCGCCTCAAGCGGCATCACTTTGGATTGATTTGAGCAGCAAATCAAGCTGCGACATGTCGTCGTTATCCGCTGCACCGCCTTCCAGCAGCTCTGGCGCACCGCTGGCCCATTGCGCCTCGATGGTGCACAAGCGATCCGCCAAGGCCGTGACCCCGCCTTGAGAGACGGTGCGCTGCAGCTCTTGCAGCAACACCGGCATCCGAATCGATCCGGCGCGCAACGCACGGCGCAGATCCGACTGGGTGCGGCCGCTATGACGCAGCCAATCTTTGAGGAATGACTCGAGCTGCTCGAGTTGATCAGGGTCGAGCCGTGTGCTGGTGGCCATGGTCCCTTGGGAACCGCGATCCCTCCAGATTGGCATTACGAGCTGACAAGCTGCATCCAATCAGCAGGACGACTCCACCAAACCTGACTGGATGCCAGCGCGGCGCAGCTTGCGCAACGAGCGCTGCACCACCTGACGGCAGTACTCGCGGCTGCAGCTCATCTGACGCGCCACTTCAGCCAGGGTGCGCCATTCATTGGTGCCATCGAGGCCGAAGCGCAGCATCACAACAGTGCGCTCTTTGGGCGTGAGGTTGGCCTGATCCAGCAGCTTCCACACGGTTTGGGTGCGCTCATCAAGCTCAGCGCGCTCCATCGGCGGCATCTCTTCACTAGGGAGGACATCCACCAGCTCGGAAGGATCGGACTTGGACTTCACCACGCCCTGCAGGCTGACGGTGACGCTGCGCAGCTCACAGCCCAGCAGATCCTCCACCTCATCAAGAGGCAGCTTGAGGTAGTCGGCCAATTCCTCAGCCATGGGCTGGCGACCGGTTGACTGAAACAAGCGCGCTTTGGCTGCGCGAAGTTTCGTTAACTTCTCGTTGATATTGACAGGAATACGAATCGTGCGGCTTTGCGTTGACAACGCACGATTCAATCCTTGGCGAATCCACCAATAGGCATAAGTACTAAACCGGTGTCCACGGGTTGGATCAAATTTTTCTACGGCGCGAGTTAAACCAAGCGTTCCTTCTTGAATTAAATCAAGCAACTCGAGTCCTTTGCCTTGATAACGCTTGGCCAGGTTTACAACTAAGCGTAAATTTGCCGTAATCATCTGGTTCTTGGCGCGCTCACCAAGGCGCAGAACCCTCTTCTCGTCTTCGCTGAGGCTCTCGATGGGTTTGTCTTGCAGTGGCACCATGGCTTGCACTTTGCGGCCCAAGGTGAGCTCCTGCTCGGGGGTCAAAAGCTTGTGACGACCAATCTCGCCAAGGAACGCGCTCAGAGAACTGGTGGTCATATCGAAGCTCCGCGAAATATCAATGATTTGAACCTAGGGGAAATGATTGGTTTCCCAGCAAGACTCACAAAGGCTTCCAAGTTCCTATTTCCTTCTCACTTAACAACTTCCAAACACTTCAACATTTCCTTTGGGATCGACAATGTTTTGAGCTCTTGTTCAGCACAAATCCTTTAGTTCTTCAATCCCTTCCTTCAGCGGAACCATGCATGAGCACTCCAGCTCGCGAGCGTTCGAGCTACTGTCCCGGCGATTGCAGCCCTGCCATGCCCGAAGACCTGCTCAGCCGTGCCGGGATGGCCTACGCCCATGAACTGAGTTTCATGGTCTGCTTTGCAGCGCTGACCGCTGAACGCTTGATGATCCGCCCTGATCCCGATCAGGGAACAGCCACAAAGCTGATCATCACCGACATCATTTACGGCCTCGCCGCGCTGACCCTGCTGGGCAGCGGCATCATGCGCGTCCTTTATTTCGGCCAAGGCAGCGAGTTTTACACCCAAAATCCGCTGTTCTGGTGGAAGGTTGGCCTCTACCTGGGTGCCGGCGCCCTGTCGCTGTATCCCACCATCACCTACATCCTGTGGGCCATCCCGCTACGCAAAGGCGAAGCTCCCAGCGTCAGCGCCGGGGTGGCCAGCCGCATTGGCTGGGTGATCAACATTGAACTGGTGGCCTTCGGCAGCCTGCCCTTCATGGCCAGCCTGATGGCGCGTGGTGTTGGCCTGCCGGGATGATTCCCTGTCCGCCGGTGGAGTGGCGGCAACCAGCTGAACCGCCTGCTGAACAAGCGCCGCAACCCGCTCCAGCCACAGCCCCTGGCTACGCCAGCCAATTGCGTCCATCGCGTTGGGGCTGGGTAGCCCAAAAACAATGGTGCGTCTGGGTGGAACCGGGCCCAACAACTGACCGCTGGAATCAGCGCTGGCAAACAGCTGTGACGACCGCCCTCTCAACCTGGGGGGAGCAGGTGCGGCTGGTGCGCGTCAGCAACCCAGACGATGCGCAACTGCGCCTCTGGCGCCGGCGCCCGCCGCTGCAAAACGGCAGGGCCAGCCATGGCCGGGCTCTGCTGCAGCTGCAACAGGTGCAACGCCAAGGACGCGAAAGCTCCGCCTTAGAACCATTGGTGGAGGTGCTGATCAGCCCGGGGCAACGGCAAGCGGCCATCCAAGCCACGGCATTGCATGAACTGGGCCATGGCTTTGGGCTCTGGGGCCACAGCGAGCTGAGCAGTGATGTGATGGGAGCGGTGCCCGGCGCCAAGCCAGCTCTCGAGCTCAGCGAGCGCGATCAACAGACGCTGCAGTGGTTGTTTGAGCAACCCAGCGCCCTGCCAGCAGCGCCATCACAAACAACAGCGCCTGAACCAGCACCACCATCGGACCTGACGGCTGATTGAACACCGCCGATCCAAACAACCCCAGCACCGCCGAGAGCGCTCCAATTCCTGCAGCCAGCAGCACATAGACGTTGAAACTGCGGCTGAGCAGCCGGGCCACACAGGCCGGGATAACCACAAAGCCACTGATCAACAGCACCCCAACCGCCTTGATCGAGGCCGCCACCACCAAGGCCAACAGACCCAAGAGGATCAAGCGGTGGGTTTCCACGGCCACCCCGCGGGAGCGAGCCAGCACCGGATCGACGCTGATCAGGATTTGGGCGCGGCGGCTGATCACGCCATAGGCCAGCGTGACCACCAACAGCAGCGCCAGTGGGATCAGATCGACCCAGGCAATACCGAGGATGTCGCCAAACAGGAGCTGTTGCAGGCTCAAACGCGCCCCAGGCAGCGAGCTCAACAGCACCACCGAAAGGGCCAAGGCCCCCGAGCACATCAAGCTGAGCAGGGCATCGGCCGACAATGAACTGCGCTTGAGCAGTTCGCGCAGCAGCCAGGCAAATCCCAGGGCAAAGGGCCAGAGCAGCACAGGAGGACTCAAGCCCAACAGCAGCGCCAAGCTGATCCCCAACAGCGAGGCCTGCCCAAGCGCTTCAGCAAAGAAAGAAAGCTGCCGCAGGACAGCAATGCTGCCGACCCAGCCCCCCAAGATGCCGCTGATCACACCACCGATCAGCGCCCGCTGCATGAAGGGCTCTTGCCACAAGCTGAGGCTGCTGATCAGTTCAGGTGCCATGGCGATCAGTGGTGATGGCTGTGCTCATAGAGCACGTAGTCGCGGCCATAGAGGCGCTCCAATTCCTCGCGGCTGAGGGTGTGCTCCGGTGGCCCTTGGCAACACAGGGATCGGTTCAAACACAGCACCCAATCGGAACTGCGGCGAACCATCGAGAGGTCGTGGGTGATCTGCAAAATCGTGAGCCCTTCCTGGAGCCGTAGCTGCTGCAACAGCTCCTGAAGTTGCACAGCGGCCTGGGGATCGAGGCCAGTGCGCGGCTCATCAAACACCAGCAGCTTGCGCGGATGCACGGTGCAAAAGGCCAGCAGCACCCGCTGCAGCTCACCGCCGGAGAGCTCACTGAGCAGGCGGCGGCGCAGATGGCTCACTTGCAAACGCTCCAGAGCAGCTGGAACAGCCTTGCGGCGATTGCAACACGGGCTGCAGCCCAGCCGCACAAATTCACTCACCGACAACGGGAAGCGGCCATCGAGCAGCAACTTTTGCGGCAGGTACGCCACCTGATCGCGAACCTCTCTGGGCAGGCGACCGCTGCGCGGCAGGGTGTGCCCCAACAAACGAATGGTGCCCCCCTGATGGGGAAGCAGCCCCACCAGGGCCTGCACCAAGGTGCTTTTGCCCGCCCCATTGGGGCCAATCACAGCGGTATCGCTACCGGGTTGCAGGGCAAAGCTCACGCCAGACACCACCTCATGACCTGCGCGCGCGATGCACAGGTCGTTCACCTCCAGCAGGGACGCCGTCAAGACTTCATGGTGGCTTTGACAGCTTCACCATTGCGGCGCATCACCTCGATGTAAAGCTCCGGCGTGCGTTTGGCAGCTTCAGGAACCAGCTCAAGGGGATCAAACACCTCCAGGCGCAGGTTCAAATCCTTGGCCAACGACTGCAGCGCAGCACTGCCGCCGCCTGGCTCTGTGAGCACACCAGCGATCTTGTTCTCTTTGAGCACCTTGTTGATGCGCTGCACATCAGCCGGTGAGGGTTGATCCTCGGGCAGGGTCACCAGGGCCTCATCACTGAGGCCATAGCGGCGGGTGAAATAAGGCAGGGCTTCGTGGAAGCTCACCACCGTGCGGCCTTTGAACGGCGCCAGCTCGGTGGCTAACTCGCCATCGAGTTCTTGAAGCTTGGTGATGTAGGCATCGGCGCGGTTGCGGTAGCCATCGGCGCAACTGGGGTCGGCTTTCATCAAGCCATCGCGAATGTTCTCCACCTGCTTGGCCGCCAAGGTGGGATCGAGCCACACATGGGGATTCACTGCTTCATCTCCATGGCCGTGATGGTGATGATGACCATGGTCGTGGTCGTGGTGATGGCCATGACCGTGATCGTCCTCCTCTTCCATCTCCAAGGGTTTGATCCCAGCACTGCTATCGATCGTGATCAGTTCCTTGTTTTCAGCGCCTTTGAGCACAGGCTCCAGAAAGCTCTCCATACCCAAGCCATTGATCACCAGCACCTGGGCCTTGCCGAGGCTGGCCACATCCTGGGGACGCGCTTGATAGGCATGGCTATCGGCACCCACCGGCAACAGCGAACTGACCTGGGCGCAATCACCCGCCACCGCCTTGGTGAACAAAGTGGTGGCGAGGATCGTGGTGACGACCTCGCGCACTCGACCCTCGAGTTCAGCGATGACGCGGGCCTTGAACTTCCACTGGCCCCTTGGCTTCTCGACGAACTTCAGGCTCATGATGTCTGCCAGGCGACAGACCGTGGCAGCCGGGTGCTGCTCTGCGGCCTCACTCGCCTCTTCCGGTGTATGCACCGTGATAGCAGAGACGGTGGGAATGCCATAAGCCGATAGCACGGCCACCGCCTCTGGCCAGCCGTTCTCAGACGCGAAATACAGGGCAGTCTTGTTGTAGGACCAGTCATTCACGTCGTTGACCAGGATGCCCGGCTGTTGCAATAAAAAAGCGATCGCCTCAGGGTTCCCGACCA
>CAJWAH010000079.1 GCA_913020095.1 uncultured Synechococcus sp. | reverse complement strand
CTCTTGATGCACGGTTCAGAGGATGTCGTGGTGCCAGTGGCGGCTCAAGCCGCACTTGCCACTGAAATTGCTCGCGTGGGCGGCCAGGTGGAGGTGTTGACCTTCACAGGCGGCCACACGATTCCGATTGACGCCGTGGAGCGGGCCGCCCAATTTTTGGCGGCCCTTTAAGCCAGTGGCTTAAACGAAGGCGTACTCGTACTCCTCCATCTCCTCCCAGTCGTCGGAGGTGGCTTCCAGGCCAGCAAAGATGGTGTCTTCGCCCACGGAGTCAACGATCGTGCGCAGGGACGGGAAGAGGAAGTGGTTTTCTTCGGCGTATTGAGCGCTGAACAGACCTTTCTCGCCCCAGAAGAAGCGGTCGGTGGTGTGCTCGTTGCGGCGCACGTTCACCAGAGCCGGCGGCACCAGATTGGACTTGGCGATGTAGCGACGGGCAGCGGTCACGGGCTTGTGCTCGCCGGTATCAAGGTTGTGGGTTGGAACGTGGGCCAGAACCCGTTGGCCAGCCAGACGGCGACGGCTGATGCGCTTGCGCTTTTTCGACATGGAAAGAACCCCTTACGGGGTGGGCTGTGGATCGGACAAAACAAGTCGACCGGGGCCGCAAAACGACACCGGAGCCGGCTCTTAAAGGCGCAGGTAAACCTGCAGCGCCCATACGTCTGTTGACCGGAACTGGGATCGGGAAAGATCCATGGCTGGGATGGCCCCACCGGTCTTCACCATTCGGCTATGGGAAGGACGCAGGGGTACGAACAACCTCTGCTGTAACCTTTCCGGCAGGGAAACGCCAGAAAAGTACCGGTGTGTGATGGGACCTGTTCCTCAGCACCAGGGTTCCGGGACTGGGAAGTAGTGGTCGTAGATACAATCTTAAGACTTTCTCCGAATTTGGCAAGCCCCTTGTGGTTGCCCTGTCGAGGCCCTAGCGATCAGGCGGCGCCATGATTTCCGAGCGGTTCCGCCAGCTGGTCGCTCAGCAGCTTGACCAGTTTTGTGATTGTCAGGAGCTGGTGGGCCTCGGTGTTTATGTGGCCATGCCCGCGGCCGACGGCGAGCTGCAGCTGCAATTGGTGCAGGCCTGGCCACTCGCGGAAACCCGGTTGGAGCCGGCCGCTGAGGCGGCGCCTCTATTAACTCCCCAGCAATCGCGCAGGTGGCTGCCGATGCGGCAGGAGGCCGCTGTGATTGGCGCGCTGCGGGTGGATAGCGCGCTGGGGCAGTGGCCAGAGCCCCTCAATCGGCGCTTGCAGAGCGCGGCCCAGGTGTTGGCTCAGGCCCTGCTGTTGGACCTGGAGCAGCAGCGCTGGCAAGGCGAGTTGCAACGGGAGCGGCGTCAGCGCGATCTGCTGGTGCATCAGATGCGCAACCCTTTGGCAGCCCTTCGCACCTTCACGCAGCTGTTGCTGCGCCGGGTTGAAGCCAGTGATGAACGCCGCGAACTGGTGGAGCATCTCCTTGATGAGCAGCAGTCGTTGGCGGGTTACCTCGATGCCTTGAGTAGTTCGGAGGCCGGCTTGGTGTTGCCCCAGGCCAGCGGCGGCGAGGCGCCGCTGCTGCTGCCACCGGTGTTGGCGCCACAGCAGCCGCGTTTGCTCAGTGATTGTTTGGAGCCGCTGCTGGCCCGCGCCGCTGCAACGGCCAAGCTTCAAGGCCGGCGTTGGCATCCCCCTGGGCCTGTGCCGGAGGTTCCAGTGCCGGCGTCCACGGTGGGTGAAATTCTGGCCAATTTGCTGGAAAACGCCTTTCGCTACAGCGATCCAGGTGGTGATTTGGGGCTTTGGATCGGCTCGGGCCCCGATCAACTGCAATTGGCGGTTTGGGACAGCGGCCCCTTGATCGACGTCGATGAGCGTGAACGCATCTTTCAGCGCGGTGAGCGCGGCCGCCACGGAGCCAAGCTCAGCGGCACGGGGTTGGGTTTGGCCTTGGCCCGCGATCAAGCCGAAGCCAGCGGCGGCAGCCTGCAGCTGCATTGCCCTGCCAGTGGTTTGGCACCTGGTTTGCCGGCAGCGGGGAACGCGTTTGTGTTGACGCTGCCGCTCAGCTGAGCAGGCGCAGCATCAGCCAGCCGCTCCAGAGCGTGAATGCTTCGGTCCACTCCACGCAGGCGCCATAGCTATCGCCGGTGTGTCCTCCCAGGCGTTGGCCCAGCAGGCGAGGCACCAGCAGCGTTGGGATCACACCGCAAACCCCAGCCAGCACCGTGCGCGTGCCGGGGGGGCTGAGGCTGAGTCCCATCAGCAGCCCCAACACAGCCGCCGCCGGTAGCAGCTCTTGCAGCAGGGGTTGACGGTTGAGCCGGTGGAAGCCACCACTGCCTTCGGCCCTGAGATAGGGGAACCAGGCGATGGCCAGCAGTGGTGCAATGCGGCCCCACACCGCACTCCAGATCAACAGGGTGGGTGCCAAGGCCGCGAGGGCCAGCAGGGCACCCAACTTGAGCAGCAGCACCATCAGGCCAGCCACCAAGCCGCTGGCGCCGATGCGGCTGTCGGCCATGGCGGCCAGGCAACGGGGGCCGGCGGCCAAACCATCGCCGGTGTCCATCACCCCATCGAGGTGCAAGCCGCCGGTGAGCCAAAGCCCCAGGGCCAGCACCAGTAGGGCGCAGCTGGCGCTGGGCATCCCCAATTCGCGGCCCAGCAGCCAGAGGCCAGCTTGGGCGCCGCCAATGAAAACGCCGATCACCGGAGCAAACCGGGCAATCCGCTCAAAGCGCGGGGTCACCCCGGGCCAGAGCGGGAGCGTTGTGTAGAAGATCCAGCTTCCAGCCAGATCCGGCCACCACCTGAGCATCAGCGGTTGGGTGCTGCCTCCATCCTGCGCCTCGCCATAGGGTGAGAGCTGCGCTGCCTCTGGGTGTTGAGCACTGCTGCTCCGTTCCAATTCGAGCTGCTGCATCGCTGCCCCCACACCCAGGCCCGCACGGGTCGCTTCCACACCCCCCATGGCGTGGTGGAGACCCCACGGTTTATGCCCGTGGGCACCGCGGCCACGGTGAAGGGCATTAGTGCTGAGCAACTGCGCAGCACCGACGCGCAGATGGTGCTCTCCAACACCTTCCATCTGCATCTGCAACCGGGGGAGTCGATCGTGGCGGCCGCCGGCGGGCTGCACCGTTTTATGGGTTGGTCTGGGCCGATGCTCACCGACTCCGGCGGGTTCCAGGTGTTCAGCCTGGCGAGCCTCAATGCGATCAAAGAGCGCGGTGTCACCTTCCAGTCCCCGCGCGATGGCTCAGTGGTTGAGCTCACCCCCGAACGCTCGATGGCGATCCAGGAGCAGCTTGGGGCTGATGTGGCCATGGCCTTCGATCAGTGCCCTCCTTATCCCGCCAGTCATGAGGATGTGCGCGAGGCCTGCGGCCGCACGCACCGCTGGTTAGAGCGCTGTGTCACGGCCCATCAGCGACCGGATCAGGCGCTGTTTGGAATCGTGCAAGGGGGTGTTTTCCAAGATCTGCGCGAGGAATCGGCCCGGGTGATCGCCAGCTTTGATCTGCCGGGGTGTGCCATTGGCGGGGTCAGTGTGGGGGAGCCTGCGGCGGCTATGCATGAGGTGGTGCGCTGGTGCACACCGCTGCTGCCTGAGCACAAGCCCCGCTACCTGATGGGGGTGGGCACCCTGCCGGAGATGGCGCAAGCCGTGGCCCATGGCGTCGATTTATTTGATTGCGTGCTGCCAACGCGTCTGGGCCGCCATGGAGCGGCGCTGGTGAACGGTGAGCGCTGGAATCTCAAAAACGCGCGCTTCCGCGACGATCACACCCCCCTGGATCCCAGTTGCCCCTGCGCCTGCTGCCAACAGCACAGCCGGGCTTACCTGCATCACCTGATCAAGAGCGACGAAATCCTCGGCCTGACGCTGCTGAGCCTGCACAACCTCACGCAGTTGATCCGCTACACCAAAGCGATGGCCCAGGCCATTGAGGAGGGTTGTTTTTCAGAGCATTTCGCTCCATGGGAGCCGAACTCACCGGCGGCCCACACGTGGTAGCGTCCAGCGACTGCTTGGTTTGCGACCACGATGGTGACCGCTGCACTGCCTCTGTTGGCCCAGCTTCCTGAGGCCTATCGCGCCTTTGGCCCGCTCGTGGACATCCTTCCGCTTATTCCGGTGTTTTTCCTGCTTCTGGCTTTTGTGTGGCAGGCCTCGGTGGGTTTCCGCTGATCACAGCCCAGGCGAATTGCGGCAACGACAGCATGCGGCGCCAGCGGCTGGGTTCCTGAATCAATCGGTACAGCCATTCGATTTGAAGGGCTCCCATCCATTGGGGGGCCCTTTTCTTTTGCCCTGACCACACATCAAAACTGCCGCCAACACCCATCCATAGACCTGGTTGGTGGTGATGCAGGTGTTGGATCCAGGTTTCCTGCCGCGGCACCCCCAACGCCGCCAGCACCAGATCAGGCTTGAGGGCCAGCAGTTGCTGTTCCAGCCCAGGCCAGGCCTCGGGCGCTTGAAAGCCATGCACGGCGATCACCAGTTGGAGGCCGGGGTGGTGTTGGGGGAGCTGCTCCCTGAGCGCATCCATCACAGCCGGGCTCGCCCCCACCAGAGCAACGCGCCAATGGTGTTGGGCGGCATGGGCGAGCAGGTCATGGGCCAGTTCGATGCCAGGGCTGCGGCGCACCCGAATGCCCTGGCGCCGCAAGGCCCAAACCACGCCTGCACCATCGGGAATCACGAGGTCAGCGGCCCGAATCGCCTGCCCAAGCTCTGGCTGGGCCAGCGCCGTCATCGTCATCTCGGCATTGAGGGTGACCAGCTGCCCGCCACCGCTGCGGTGCAGCTCCACAGCCGCTGCCAGCACATCGGGGCAGGCGTCCACCGGCATCCCGAGCACCTGCTGGCGGTCACAGGGACTGGGGGCTGGGGGCATGGGCAGAGCCGCTGACGCGTGAGAATCTGATCGATGATGACCAGCCTGACAACGAACACCAGTGCTGGCCCGGCACTGGAGCAACTGGAACGCCTCGATGCCCATGTGGATCGGGTGTTCCTGGCCAGGCAGCACCCGATCACGGGTCTGATGCCGGCTAGTACCGCCAACACGGTGCACGGCAACTACGGCGATGCCTGGGTGCGCGACAACGTGTACACCGTTCAGGCGATCTGGGGTCTGGCGCTGGCCTGGCGGCGTCAAGGGCAACGGCCTGCTCGCGTCTATGCGCTGGAGCAGAGCGTGCTGGCGCTGATGCGCGGTTTGATGCGCTCGATGATGGCTCAGGCGGCCAAGGTGGAACGCTTCAAGGCGAGCCAGGAGCTGCTCGATGCCTTGCATGCCAAGTACGACACCGCGACCGGCCAGCCGGTGGTGGCCGATAACGCCTGGGGGCACCTGCAGCTCGATGCCACCTCCCTATTTGTGTTGCAGCTGGCGCAGCTGACGCGCTCCGGCCTGGTGGTGGTGGCCAATGCGGCCCAGGCCGCCTTTGTGCAAAACCTGATCTATTACCTCTGCCGCGCCTACCGAGTGGCGGATTACGGCATCTGGGAGCGCGGCGATAAGGGAAACAACGGTGCCCCCGAGCGCAATGCCAGTTCGATTGGCTTGGTGAAAGCGGCCCTAGAGGCCAGTACTGGCTTGGATCCCTTCGGCCCCCATGGCGATGGCCGCCACACCCTGTGGGTGCCGCCCGATGCGGTGCTGCGCCTCAGGCGCGCCTTGGAGGCACTGCTGCCGCGGGAATCGGCCAGCAAAGAGGTCGATAGCGGTTGCCTGGCGGTGATCGGCTATCCCTCCTGGGGTGTTGAGGGTGAGGAGTTGCGCGCCCGCACCCAAGCCTCCATCCACCGGGAGCTCGGCGGCCGCTACGGCTACAGCCGCTTCCGCCGCGATGGCCATCAGACCGTGGTGGAGGACAGCACGCGGCTGCATTACGAGCCCGAAGAGCTGGCTTGCTTTGAAGGCATCGAATGCCAATGGCCCCTGTTTTTGGCCTTTGAGTTGGTGACCGCCTGCATGGAGGAGCGGTGGCAGCAGGCCGAGGACTTGGATCAGCGGCTGCAGCAGCTGGCCGTTCAGCGCGGCGAGGATTCGTTGCTGCCTGAGCTGTATCGGGTGCCGGCTGCGGCGGTGGCGGCTCGCACAAATCCTTGCGGTAGTTGGTGGTGGGGAGCAAGGCGTAGCGGAAGCAGTTGGGCGCGGCGGCGTGGTTGGGTAGTGCGGTGATGGCCTGCTGGCGCTCACTCGCGTAGAGGGGGCATTCCCAGCTGACGTGTAGGACCGTGCAGATCGCACCGCAGCGGCAAGAGCCGGTGGGGGTGTGCACGGTTGTTGTGACGAGCTTCGCGGTCTGCAGTCCACATGTTACCGTGGAGAAGCGCCCGCATGATGGCCAGGCGGTAGCGTGGGTCCTCGTGTTTGTCGAGGAGCTGGTGGGTGCGCTGGCGGTCGAGGCTGGTGATAGGAAGCTCCTCGTCGTCGCCGAGGCG
>CAJWAH010000078.1 GCA_913020095.1 uncultured Synechococcus sp. | reverse complement strand
GAAGATCGCAGCTATGGCGGCGGTGGTGGCGGTGGCGAGCCCAGCCGCGACAGTTTTGATGAGGGCCGCAGCCGTCGTCGCCGTGGTGGCGGCGGCGGTGGTGAATCCTCCGGGGGCGACTGGGGCGATTACGGCGGCGCTGAAGGCTGAGCCCTAGAGCCCGCGTTCTTGCAGTTGTTGCATGGCTCGCTCCAGCACATCGGGGCGAGCTGAGCGATCACTGGCTTCAACACTGAGTTGACGGCGCCAATAACGGGCGCCGCTGACCCCTTCGACCAGGTGCACCAGGTGGCGAGCGATGGGCCAGAGCCGGCCGCCGCTGCTGCACCAGCGTTCGGCATGGGGAAGCACCCCTTGCAGCACCTCCGATGCCTTAACCGGTGTGGCGTTGCTGTCGCCAAAGATCTCCTGATCCACCCGATTCCATTGCAGAGGGTGGGCGTAGGCGGCCCGGCCCACCATCACGCCATCAACGGCATGGAGTTGGTCTTGGCAGGCGCTCAGGCTTTCGAGGCCGCCATTGAGTTCAACAATCAACGCGGGTCGATCGCGTTTGAGGGCATGCACCAGGTCGTAGCGCAATGGCGGCACGGTGCGGTTCTGTTTGGGATCGAGGCCCTCAAGCCAGGCTTTGCGGGCGTGCACGGCAAATCGCTGGCAACCGGCCGCGGCCACCGTGTCGACGAAGTCCAGCAATTCGTCGTAGCTATCGCGCTCATCAATGCCGATGCGGTGTTTCACCGTCACCGGTAGCCCGCAGGCTGCGCCCATGGCCTCAACGCAGCGGGCCACCTGCTGCGGCTCAGCCATCAGGCAGGCGCCGAATCGCCCCTTTTTCACCTTGGGGCTGGGGCAGCCCACATTCAGATTGATTTCGTCGTAGCCCCAGCGTTCAGCCAGTTCAGCGGCTTCCGCCAGTAGCGCCGGATCATCACCACCGAGCTGCAGGGCAATGGGCTTTTCCAGCGGATCAAAGCCCAGCAGGGTGTCCTGGCGGCCGTGATGCAGGGCCTGAGCCACCACCATTTCGGTGTAGAGCAGCGCATGGCGGCTCACCTGCCGCATCACCACCCGGAAGTGGCGATCGGTGTAATCCATCATCGGCGCCACGCTGAAGCGATAGGCCGGATGCGGTTGGGGGCTGGCGCTGGTGCTGCTCACTCCCCCATGCTGCAGTCAGACCTCCCCCGCCCCATGGCTCAGTGGCCCCGCCGATCACTCCTGCAGGCAGCTGCCGCTGTTTTTGGATCGTTGTTTCGTCCCAAAGCGGCCTTGGCAGCCAGTGCTGCTGATCCGGCCTGGCAATTGAGCGATCAGCAATGGCGTGAGCGGTTGAGCCCAGAGGCTTTTCGGGTGCTGCGTCAGGAGGGCACCGAGCCGCCCTTCAGCAGCCCGTTGAACAACGAAAAGCGCCCAGGCACCTTCGTTTGCGCTGGTTGTCAGCAGCCCCTGTTTGCCAGCAGCACCAAGTTCGATAGCGGCACCGGTTGGCCCAGTTTTTGGCAGCCGCTGCCCGATGCGATCGACACCCAGGTGGACTTCCGCTTGATCATTCCCCGCACCGAGTACCACTGCCGCCGCTGCGGTGGTCACCAGGGCCATGTCTTCAATGACGGCCCCCGCCCCACCGGTCAGCGCTACTGCAACAACGGGGTGGCCTTGGCTTTTGTGCCGGATGCCTGAGCCGGGCTCGCCAGTGCCTTTGGTGGTGGCTGGTGGTGGGGCCGCTGGCTTCATGGCCGCGATCACCGCTGCTGAGGCTGGCGTGCCCCAGGTGCAGCTGTGGGAAGCCACCGCTGAGCCGTTGAGCAAGGTGCGCATCAGTGGCGGTGGCCGCTGCAATGTCACCCATGCCTGTTGGGATCCCCGGGAGTTGGTGGGCCATTACCCCCGCGGCAGCCGGCCGTTGCGTGGTCCATTCAGCCGGTTTGCTGCCGGAGACGCGGTCGCCTGGTTTGCTGATCGCGGCGTTGAGTTGGTCGAAGAGGCCGATGGGCGCATGTTTCCGGCCAGCAACCGCTCCAGCAGTGTGATTGAGGCCTTGCGTCAGGCCGCTCGCCATGCCGGCGTGCAGCTGCTGCCCAAGCGCGCCTTGCAGGCGGTTCGACCATTGGAGGGTGGTGGATTTGCGTTGCAGGCCCGCGGGGATTCCACCTCAGTGGCGGTGCAGCGGTTGCTGCTGGCCACAGGCGGCCATCCCAGCGGGCGGCAATTGGCTCAGGCATTGGGCCATCAGGTGGTGGCTCCAGTGCCCTCGCTGTTCACCTTGCGGGTGCAAGCCCCGTGGTTGAACGCCTTGGCTGGTTTGAGCCAAAGCCCGGTGGCCATGGAGCTCAGTGTGGGGGAGGAGCGTTTTCGCCAGCAGGGCATCGTGTTGCTCACCCATTGGGGTTTGAGCGGTCCAGGGGTGTTGCGGCTCACGGCCTTTGCCGCCAGGGCGCTGCAGCAGCAGCGTTATCGGGCTGAGTTGCGGCTCAATTGGTGCGGTGGGGTGAATGAGTCGGTTGTTCGCGATCAGTTGAGCCAGGCCCGCCAGGGTCTGGCCAAAAAGCAGTTGGCCAATGGCCGCCCGGAGCTGTTGATGCCGTTGCGGCGTCGGCTATGGCTGGCGTTGCTGCAGCAGGCTGGTTTGGATCCAGCCTTGGGTTGGGCGGAACTGCCGCGCCGGGGTGAGCAGGCCTTGCTGGAGTTGCTGTTGCGATGCCGCTTGCCGGTGAGTGGCCGCGGCCCGTTTGGCGAGGAATTTGTCACCGCCGGCGGTGTGGAGCTCGGTGAAGTGAATTTGTCGTCAATGGAGAGCCGCTTGGTGAGTGGCCTCTATTTCGCTGGTGAGCTGTTGGACATTGATGGCGTCACCGGTGGTTTCAACTTCCAGCATTGCTGGAGCAGCGGCTGGATCGCTGGTCAGGCGATTGCCAAGGGCCTCACTTGATGTTTTCGAACACGCTGAACATCGGCAGATACATCGCCAGCAGGATCGAGCCCACGATGCCCCCCACCACCACGATCATGGCCGGCTCCAACATGGCGGTCATGGCTTTGACGGTGGCAGCAATTTCGTCTTCGTAGAAGTCGGCCACCTTCGAGAGCATGGCGTCCACTTCGCCGCTTTCTTCGCCGATCAGCAGCATGCTCATGGCCATCGAGGGGAACACCTTGCGGCGGGCCAAGGCCAGGCTCAAGGTGCCGCCTTCTTGCACCTCAACCTTGGCGCCTTCGATGGCTTCAGCCAGCACCCGGTTGCCAACGGTGTCACGCACGATGTCGAGCGCCATCAGGATCGGCACGCCCGCTCGCGTCAGCGAGCTGAAGGTGCGGCAGAACTGGGCCGTGGCCGTTTTGCGGATGAGATCCCCAAACAGGGGCAAGCGCAGCATCAGGCCATCCATGCGCCGGCGGCCGAGCTTGGTGCCGTAGGCCCGCTTCAACAGAAACACCATCAGCAGCAGCCCGCCGGCCAAATAGAGCGAAAAGCTTGAGCGCAGCAAGGCGCTGAGGTTCACCATCAATTGGGTGAAGGCGGGCAGTTCGGCGCCGAGGTCTTCAAAGATCCCCGCAAAGGTGGGGATCAAAAAGATCGTCATGCCCAGAAACACGGCGATGGCGATCACCAACACCGTGACTGGATAGCCCAGGGCTCCGCGGATCTGGTTCTGCAACTTGGCGTTGTCTTCCAGCAGCTTGGCCAGGCGTTTGAGCACCTCCTCCAGCACCCCGCCGGCTTCCCCGGCTTCCACCATCGCCACGCTGAGGGCATCGAATACCTGGGGCCAGCGGCGCAGGGCCGAACCCAGCGAGGAGCCCTGGTTCACATCCAGCGACAGGCGTTGCAGTGCCCGCTTGAACATGGGCAGCTTTTGCTGCTCCGCCAGGATTTCCAGGCTGCGCACGATCGGCACCCCTGCGCTCACCAGGGCTGCCATCTGACTGGCAAACACAGCTTTCTCTTTGACGCCTGGTGCTTTCTCCAGCGACAAGCTCAGGCCGCGCTGGACCTTCTCGTTGCTGCCGCTATCGGCTTTGAGGCTGAGGGCCAAGATGCCGCGCTTGCGCAGGCTGCGCTTGGCGCTGGCCAGATCAGCAGCTTTGAGCTTGAGGCTTTTCTCCTTGCCGCGCCGGTCTTTGTAGGTGGCGATGAAGGCTTGGGCTGCCATCACGCCTCACCGAGCAACCGCATCAGTTCATCGGGTTTGCTGGCTTTGCTCAGGGCTTCGCCCCGCTCCACTTGGCCGCCGTCCACCAGGTTGGCCAGGGCGCGCTCGAGGGTTTGCATGCCGTATTGGCCGCCGGTTTGCAGCTGCGAATAGATCTGGGCGGTTTTGCCCTCGCGAATCAGGTTGGCCAAAGCCGGGGTGTTGACCATGATTTCTTGGGCCATCACCCGGCCAAAGGCCCCAGCAGGGGGGTTGAGCCGCCGGCAGAGGGTTTGAGCAAACACGGCCACCAGGCTGCCGCTGAGTTGCACGCGGATCTGGGTTTGTTGCTCGGGCGGAAACACGTCCACCATGCGATCCACCGTTTGCGCTGCTGAGCTGGTGTGCAGGGTGCCAAACACCAAATGGCCCGTTTCTGCGGCGGTGATGGCGAGTTGGATGGTTTCCAGATCACGCATTTCCCCCACCAGGATCACGTCGGGGTCTTCCCGCAGGGCGGCCTTGAGGGCATTGGCAAAGCTGCGGGTGTCTTCACCGAGCTCGCGCTGGTGAATCACGCTGCGCTCTGACTTGTACACAAACTCGATCGGGTCTTCCACCGTGAGGATGTGTTCGGCCCGCTGTTGATTGATGTGGTTCAGCAGTGCCGCCAAGGTGGTGGTTTTGCCTGATCCCGTGGGTCCGGTCACCAGCACCAAACCCCGCGGCCGCTCGCTGATCTCGCGCACGACATCAGGCAGGCCTAGTTGCTGAAGGCTGGGGATGCTGCTGCCCAGGGCCCGCAGGCAGGCGGCATAGCACCCCTTTTCCCGGTAGACGTTGACCCGAAAGCGGGCCACGCCTTTGAGCCCGTAGGAGCAGTCCAGCTCCCAGTTCTGCTCCAGCTGCTTGCGCTGGTTGTTGTTGAGCAGGCTGAAGATCAAGCGGTTGCAGCTCTCCTCGGCCAGAGGCGCTTCATGCATGGGCCGCAAGGCACCACTGAAGCGGCCATAAGGCGGCAATCCGGCGGAGAGGTGCAGATCGCTGCCCCCTTTCTCCACCAATTGCTCCATCAGGGTTTCGATCTGCAGCTCCATGGCTCGCTCTGGTGCCCCTATCACTGCAGTGTGCCCCTGGGAGTCAGGCAATAGGGGCAATCGAGCCATTCATCGCGCAGGCCGGCCCCGCAGCCAATGCAGGTGGAGGTGCTGAGGTTGCGGGCCCTGATTTCCTGCTCGAGCCCGGAGTCCGTCAGCAGCACCCGCTCCACCTCCTCCAGGCTGGTGTGGCCTTGGCGGGCCAGTTCCAGCCCGTAGCCCAGCAGCGTTTTCATGCCATTGCTGAGGGCCAGGTGGCGCAGCTGGTCGGTGCCGGCGCCTTGGCCGATGGCCTCCGCCATCTCCTCATTGACCCGCATCACCTCGTACACGCCGATGCGGCCCTTGTAACCAAGGCCATGGCAATGGCTGCAGGTGTTGTTGGCCGGAGGTTGGTAGAAGTTGATGGCGCTGTTTTGGCTGGCCTCCAAACCGAAGCGGGCCAAGGTGGCCTCCTTGGGTTGGTAGGGCTGGCGGCAGTGGGTGCAGAGCTTGCGCAGCAACCGCTGGGAGAGCACGCCGATCAGTGAGGCGCTCAGCAGGTAGGTCTCCACCCCCATCTCCTCAAGCCGGGCTACAGCACTGGGCGCGTCGTTGCAGTGCAAGGTGGTGAGCACCAGGTGGCCGGTGAGCGCCGCCTGGATCGCCATGTCCGCGGTGGCCAGGTACGATGGCGAGGCCACGGACACCACCGCACCCGCGTGCACGCCGGACACAGACGCCAGCGGCGCGGAGTTTTGGACGGTGGACGCGTCCGGGGCGACGGGCCAGCGCTGCACAGTTCCGTCCACGCAGCCGATCACCAGGCTCCCGTCCGCCATGAGCTGCGTCGCCGTCACGTCAGGCGAGGTGTTGGCGTACCACAGCATGGAGCAGGCAGCGCCAGCGTCGCCTGGCATGCGGGACACCGCCGCCACGTCCCACTGCCACAGCCGCACCTCGCCGTCACGGCCGACGCTCAGGAAGCGCTGACACCGGCTGTCCACAGGCGCGACAGGCGCCACTGGTGGCTTGGCCGGCCCACCGCGCGTGTTGGTGGTTGCAGCCGCAGGCGGGACAGGCAGTAGCTCCAGTATGCTGGCCTTGTGGCTGCGGATGGTTCGCAGCAGCTGGTGCCGGGCCCGACTCACCTGCCACAGCCGAAGCGCGCCGTCTGCGTGTGCCGCGACGAGCAGGCACGGCGTCGCAAGGCCCGAGTCACCCACCAGCAGCGGCCCCAGGCTGTGCAGCTTGTCGTG
>CAJWAH010000077.1 GCA_913020095.1 uncultured Synechococcus sp. | reverse complement strand
ATTTGCTCGGTCGTGAATGGGAAGACAGCGGTCAGGTGCTGTTCCGCAGTGTGATTTTGGTGGTGCTGGTGGGCTTGCTGAGCCTGGCCTGGGTGGCTTCGGCCGATCGCCCGGCGGTGCTGAGTGAAAAAGGCGCCCCACCGGCGGTGACCAGCGTCAGCAATCCAGCCAAGTTGGCCCTCGCTGAGCACCTCAGCAGCATCGGTGCCCGGATGTATTCGGCCTACTGGTGCCCCCATTGCCATGAGCAGAAGGAGCTCTTTGGCCAAGACGCTGCCGCCAAGCTCGATGTGATCGAGTGCGCCACCGATGGCAAAAACTCCCAAGCGTCGCTGTGCCAAAGCAAGGCGATCGAAGGCTTCCCCAGCTGGGAGATCAAGGGCCAAATCGATTCCGGTGTGAAGTCGCTGCAGAAGCTGGCTGACCTCAGCGGTTACCAAGGCCCGCGGAACTTCTGATCGGCTGATCGCGCTGCTGCAGCGTGTGGTGCTGCCAGTAGGGCAGGGTTGCGGGGGCATCACAGCGGAAATGGCCGCCGCGGCTTTCTTGGCGGAAGTGGGCAGCATCCAGCAGCAGAACCGTGGTTTGCAGCCGCTGGCGGCACTCCCAGAGCCACCCCAGCTGCTGCTCCTGGCTAGAGCTCAAACTGCGGCTTTGGCCTGGCTCAAGCTGCAGGATCGGCGCTAGGGCCCGATCGAGCCTGAGCTGCTCACGCAGTTGCTCACAGTCCCGGAGGGCCTGTTGCAGTTGCCTGCCGCTGCGTTCCACCCCAGCGGCCTGCCAGCTCCATTGGCGCAGGGCTGTGATCGGTGCGCCGCAGGGCCCCTCTAAATCCTCTGGTGGTGCCCACTCCAGCGGGCGCCGTTGGCAGCGACTGCTTGCTGCAGCTGCATTGGGTTGCGGCTGCAGACGGCTGAGTTGGCTGGCCATCACCAGACATTCACTCAGCGAATTGCTGGCCAGGCGATTGGCTCCATGCACGCCACTGCTGGCCACTTCGCCCACGGCATAGAGCCCCGGTAGCGAGGTGGCGGCATCGAGATCGGTGGCAATCCCCCCCATCCAGTAGTGCGCCGCTGGTGCCACCGGAAGCGGCACTTGCATGGGGTCCAGCCCCAACTCGCGGCAGCGCCCCAGGATCGTGGGGAATTGTTTGGTCAGCTTGGCTTCGCCCACCGGACGCAGATCCAGCCACAGCTGCGCCAGTTGCTGCTGTTGCATGGCGCGAACCATGGTGCGGCTGAGTTGATCGCGGGGCAGCAGTTCACTGCCGCTGGCGAACAGCGGTGTGCCATCGGCTTTCACCAGGCGTGCCCCCTCGCCCCGCAGCGCTTCTGAGAGCAGGAAATGGGGCGCCCCGGGTTGCATCAAGGCGGTGGGGTGGAATTGCACGAATTCCATGTCGCGCAGGATCGCGCCGGCCTGCCAGGCCATGGCAATCCCATCGCCGTGTGCCCCTCGCGGGTTGGTGGTGTTGGCAAACAAATGGCCGCTGCCGCCGGTGGCCAGCACCACAGCAGTGCTGCGCAGCCAGCCCAGCTCACCGTGCCTCAGCACTTGCACACCGCAGCAGCGACCCACGTCCTGCAGCAACTGCAAGGCAATGGCCCCGCGCCACCAGGTCACATTGGGACGGCGTTCAATGCATTGCTCCAGCAACTCCACCAGCGCCAGGCCGGTTTGATCTTGGGCATGCAGCACCCGCCGGCGGCTATGGGCTGCCTCCAAGGTGGTGCTGAGGCTCTCCCCCTGGCGGTCCAGGTTGAGGCCCAGGCTCAACAGGTTGGCAATGCAGCCCGGTGCCTGCTCCACCAAGCAGTCCACCGCTGCCGGCTCGCACAACCCTGCCCCTGCCGCCAGGGTGTCGCTGCGGTGCAGCGCTGGTGAATCATCCGCTCCAATCGCTGCGGCTAAGCCGCCTTGGGCCCAGCGGCTGGCCGGCGGCGTGCTCATGTCGCGGCTGAGCAAAAGCACCCTGGAACTTGCGGGAAGCTCCAGGGCGCTCATCAGGCCGGCAACACCACTGCCGATGACCACGACGTCCCAAGGGACGTCAAACAATGATTCGGTGTCTTCTGACGAGGCGGAAGTCAGCGGTACTGGCCGTCGTTGATGCGGTCAAAGCCCTCGTTCAGGGCAATTTCCGGGTCGGTGACGGTGAAGTTCTCTTTGTACTTCTGGAACAGCTCTTTCTGGCGCTCGGTCAGATCAAGGTCGAGCACATCGTCGACCTCGTTGTAGGGGCCGCCCACCACGATCTTGCCGGCCAGGGTGGGATACATGCCGGGGTACTGCTGGAAGCGGCGCACTGAGGCGTTGTTGAGGTCAACCTTGCCGGCGGTTTCGGCGATCTTGTCGTCAACCTTGTTGCGAATTTCCGCAGCCTGCACGCTCAGCGGCTGAGTCAGCCAAACACCCAAAACCAGCAGGCTGCAGAGCAGCAGGGTGGATAGGCGACGAAAAAGCCTGGACATGCGGGGCCGATTAAGGGCTGAGCGGTCAGATTACAGAGGGTTGTGCTGAGCCGAGCCCCGCGGCCGGGCAGCATTTGCAGATCTTTAAACCAAGCCGCTGAGTTGCGGGCTTAAGAGCGCCAACGCCAGGAACAGGGCATCCACCGCCAAGGTGCTGAGCAGGCTTGCTGCCACCACTTGTCCGCCTTCACCTTGACGCCACAGCCAGCGCCCCGCAGCCAGCATGGCCGCGGCAAATCCACTGACCACCGCCAGGGGCAGCGGCTGCAGCACTTGCTCTGCAGCTGCAGATAGCAATAGAGGTGCCTCGCTGGGGCTGGCTTGCAGCACTTGCGGCCAGAGCGGCATCAAGCCGCACAGAGCCGTGGCGGCATCGGTGCAAGCGGTGCCGATCAAGGCGCCTAAATAAAACTGTCCGGCCCGGCGCCAAGGCCCCTGCAATCCAGCGATGGCCAGGGGCAGGGCGAACGCTTCAACGGGTAAATGCCAGAGGGGATGCAATCGCAACCAACCCCAAAACACGGCTCCGGCTAACCAGCTGCCGGAAAAGCCAATCAGGAGGGCGCCGAGGTGGCCCCGCAGCCGCAACCCCAAAGCCACCAAAACAGCGGTGAACAGCGCACAGGCCACAGGTGAACTGCGCACCCAGGGAGCCTGCACAAATACGGGCAGCATCACCAGCGCTGCCGCCACGGCCGGCGCTGACAACTTCCAGTTCACACCAGCTGCGTTGAGCTGCGGCGCCGGATTGAGGACGGGAGCAGCTCCGAACAACAGCTGTGTGAACAAACGCGAACAAGCTTAAAGCGATTGCCCCCTGGTCAGCGGAAAAGCATCCGCCCATGGCGCTTAAGGTTCCGCCACTTGGCTTGAGCCCGCGTGGATGCTGCCGCTGAACTCACGCTGCTGGAGGCCTGCTGGCGCACGGTGGTGTTGGGCATCGTTCAGGGCCTGACGGAATTTCTGCCGATCAGCAGCACAGCACACCTCAAGGTGGTGCCGGTGCTGGCCGGCTGGGGAGACCCTGGTGTGGCCGTCACCGCTGTGATTCAGCTCGGCAGCATTGCTGCGGTGATTGGTTACTTCCGCCGCGACCTGCTGCAGGTGTGCCGCGGGTTGGCCAGAGCCTTGCGCCAGGGTGACTGGGGCAGCCCTGATGCGCGCCTGGGAATTGCCATTGCCGTTGGCACCCTGCCGGTTGTGGTGGCCGGGCTGCTGATCAAGCTGTTTTGGCCTGGCTACGAAACCTCGCCCCTGCGCAGCGTGGCCTCCATCGGCATCGTCTCGATCGTGATGGCCTTGCTGTTGGCCCTCGCCGAGCGTCTCGGGCAGCGCCGTAAGCAGCTGCCATCGGTTCAGGGCATTGATGGCGTGGTGGTGGGTCTGGCCCAGGCGCTGGCGATCATTCCGGGGGTCTCACGCTCCGGCAGCACCCTGACGGCATCCCTGCTGTTTGGCTGGCAGCGCTCCGATGCCGCCCGCTTCTCCTTTCTATTGGGGATTCCAGCGATCACCTTGGCTGGCCTGGTTGAGCTCAAGGGCGCCTTCGCTGAGGGTTCGGTCTACGGACCGCTGCCGATGCTGCTGGGAATCCTCTCGGCAGCGGTGGTGTCGTGGCTGGCGATTGCTTGGTTGCTGAAGTTTTTGCAAACCAACAGCACCTGGCCGTTTGTGATCTATCGCTTGGTGTTTGGGGTGGTTTTGCTGGCTCTGGTGCTGGCAAACCCCACACTGGGATAAGTCGCCTGAACCACGGTGTGGAACGAGCCCAGTGATGGGGTTCCTCTCCAGGCGGATGCCAGTGCCGCAGCGCCGCAGCCTGCCGTGGTGGCCACGGTGGAGCCTGGATCGATCGGCGAAGAGCTGGGGTTTCAGCCTGGTGATCGATTGGTGGCGGTCAATGGCATTCGCCCGCGGGATCTGATTGACCTGCGCATGCTCTGTGGTGAGGAAGATCTCGCCTTGGAGGTGGAGGACCCCGATGGCACCAGCCATCACATCGAGCTGGAAAAAGATGCTGACGATGGACTGGGTTTGGGCTTTACCGAGGCCCTCTTCGATGGCCTGAAGCAGTGCAACAACCACTGCCCGTTCTGCTTTATCGATCAGCAGCCCCCAGGACGGCGCTCGAGCCTGTATCTCAAAGACGACGACTACCGCCTCAGCTTTCTCTACGGCTCCTACCTCACCCTCACCAACCTGTTGCCCGCTGATTGGCAGCGGATTGAACGCCAACGCCTTTCGCCGCTGTTTGTCTCGGTCCATGCCACCGATCCCGCCCTGCGCAGCCAATTGCTGGTGAATGAGCGGGCCGGCCAGATCCTCGATCAAATCGCCTGGTTTCAAGACAAGCGCCTGCAAATCCATGCCCAGGTGGTGGTGTGCCCGGGCTTGAACGATGGCGAGGCCCTGGTGCAAACCCTCCAAGACCTGGCGCGTTTTGGCGGTGGCGATTGGCCGGCGGTGTTGTCGGTGGCGGTGGTGCCGGTGGGGCTCACCCGTTTTCGCCCCGATGGTGATGGCCTGGTGCCGGTGACGCCGGAGATGGCCAAACGCACCATTGAATTGGTCGAGCCCCTGCAGCAGCAATTTGCTGAGCGCTTTGGCAGCCGTTGGGCTTGGCTCTCAGATGAGTGGTATTTGATGGCGGGGTTGCCGTTGCCGCAGCGCGCCAGTTACGAGGATTTGCCCCAGCAGGAGAACGGCGTCGGCAGCATTCGCGCCTTCCTCGAGCAGCTCGATCACGCCACGCAAGAGCTGCCTGCCGCTTTGCCCCAATCCCGCAGCTTGAGTTGGGTGGTGGGGAGCTTGGTGGGGCCCAGCCTCAAGCCGGTGGTGGAGCGCTTGCATCAAGTGGAGGGGCTGGATCTCCGCCTGCAGTCCCTCCCTAGTCCCTATTGGGGCTGTGAGCAGGTGGTCACGGGGTTGCTCACCGGGCAAGACCTGATTGATGGCCTGCAAGGCAAAGACTTGGGTGATGCGGTGCTGCTGCCTGCGGTGCTGCTGCGCCAGGGCCAGCCAGTGTTTTTGGATGACTTGAGCCTCGAGACCGTCGAGCAGCGCTTAGGCGTTCCTTTGCAGGTGGTGGGGGGTGCGGCTGAAGTCGTGGCCTCTTGCCTGAGTCTTGAGACGCAAGAGGATTAAATTCCCTTCAACGAATTCTGAAGGCTTGTGAAGGGACGACTGCGCAGCAGCCTGCTGGCCCTCGTTCTGATCGGGTCTCCTCTTGGTGCCTTGGCCGAAGGTCAAGCTCCTGGTTTGGATTGGTTGGGTAATCCTTTGCCGGCGTCCACCGATGTTCTCGATGAACTCGAGGACAGCGTTGATCCCATGGCCGGCCGGACACCACTGCCAAACGCAATCAAAGAGAAAGGACCCCGGCCCAAATCAGATCCAACGGTGTTGCCTCCGGCAGCCACGACCCTCTCGCCAGATCTCGATGAGCTTGCAGCCCCAGCTCCACTGGCGCTGCCCGATCAGCCTGCTCAGGTGCGTCCTGAGGAGCTGCGGCCGCTCACACTGACTCAGGCAGTGGAATTGATGGAAGTCAATAGCCCCTTGCTTGAAGCGGTCAAAATTCAGGTGGAGGAGGCGCAAAGCAAGTTGAGAGCGGCGCTTTCTGCTTGGTATCCGCAGCTCACCTTCACCACCAGCCAGCTGAAGTTTCCTGGCCGCAGCTGGGGCACCAGCTATCAGAACTTCAACAAGCCCAAGGACGCCAAAAACCAAGAAAAGAAGGCTGAAGATCCCTCGCTCAAGCTTGATCAATACGGTGAGTGGTGGGGTACAACGCAAACTTTTGGAGCGTCCGCCAACCTGAATTTTGATTGGAAGTTGCTTGATCCCAAGCGTGTCCCGGATATTGCTGCTGCCCGTGATGAATTTGAGAAAGCTAAAAACAACTATCTGATCACTTTGCGTGATCTGCGCCTCCAGACGGCTGAGATCTACTTCAATCTGCAAAAAGCTGATTCGAACGTTGAAGTTGGTAAAACCTCCGTTCAAGCTTCTAGCGTCAACTTGCGAGACACCCGCGCCCGTCTTC
>CAJWAH010000076.1 GCA_913020095.1 uncultured Synechococcus sp. | reverse complement strand
CAAGGAGCTGCGCTCGATCGGTATCCAGCCCGACATCCTCGTGTGCCGCAGCGATCGGCCGATCGATGACGAACTCAAGGCCAAGATCGGCGGCTTCTGCGGCGTGCCCACCCGAGCGGTGGTGCCCTCCCTGGATGCCGACAGCATCTATGCCGTGCCCATCGCCCTGGAGAAAGGCGGGCTCTGCCGCCAGGTGCTCGATGCCCTGAACCTGCAGGACCACGAGAGCGACATGGCCTCCTGGGAAGCGTTGGTGCAGAAGCTGCGCAATCCCGGGCCCGCCGTGAAGGTGGCCCTGGTGGGTAAATACGTGCAACTCAACGACGCCTACCTCTCGGTTGTTGAAGCGCTGCGCCATGCCTGCATCCATTGCGATAGCGCCCTGGATCTGCACTGGATCTGCGCCGAGCAGATCGAAGAAGACGGTGCCGATGGCCTGCTCAAAGGCATGGACGCGGTGGTGGTGCCCGGCGGCTTTGGCAATCGCGGCGTCGACGGCAAGATCGCTGCCATCCGCTGGGCCCGCGAACAGCGTGTGCCCTTCCTGGGCCTTTGCCTGGGCATGCAAACAGCGGTGATCGAGTGGGCCCGCAACACCGCCGGACTGGCGGGGGCCACCAGCGCCGAGCTGGAACCAGCCACCACCCATCCGGTGATTCACCTGCTGCCCGAGCAGCAAGACGTGGTTGATCTGGGCGGCACCATGCGCCTGGGCGTCTACCCCTGCCGGCTCTCACCGGGCACCAAGGCCCATGAGCTCTATGGCGAAGAGGTGGTCTACGAGCGCCACCGCCACCGCTACGAGTTCAACAACGCCTACCGCAATCTGTTCCTGGAATCGGGCTATGAAATCTCCGGCGTTTCGCCCGATGGCCGCTTGGTGGAACTGATCGAACTCAAAGGCCATCCCTATTTCCTCGCCTGCCAGTACCACCCCGAATTCCTCTCGCGGCCGGGCCGACCCCATCCGCTGTTCACCGGCTTGATCCAAGCCGCCAGCCAGCGGCTGCCCCAGTCCCCCAGCGAAGCCATCAGCCAGCGCGCGTGAGCAGCCTGCCGGTGGTGGAAACCTTCCATTCCCTGCAGGGGGAAGGTCTGCATGCCGGCCGCAGCGCCTTCTTCATCCGCCTGGGCGGATGCACGGTGGGCTGCAGCTGGTGCGACACCAAACACTCCTGGCCGCAAACGGCCCACCCAGCCTTAGAGACCCAAGCCCTCGCCGCTGAAGCCGCGGCGGCCCAACAGCAAGGGGCGGCCTTTGTGGTGATCACCGGCGGTGAGCCCCTGCATCACAACCTCGATGGCTTCTGCCAAACCCTCACGGAGATGGCGCCAACATTGCCGCGCCATCTGGAAACCAGCGGTGTGGATCCCTTCAGCGGAAGCTTCAGCTGGATCACCCTGTCTCCCAAAGCCCACAAACCGCCAACGCAAGAGCTGCTGGCTCGCTGCAATGAACTCAAAGCGGTGGTGCATGGGCCCGAGGATTTGGCCTTTGCCGAGGCCATGGCCGCCCAGGCACCGCAAGCGCAATGGTTGCTGCAGCCCGGTTGGGACAGCCCCCAAGGACAGCAGCTGGCCGTTGAGTTTGTGCGCAACCACCCGCTCTGGCGCCTGAGCCTGCAAAGCCACAAATGGCTGGGGGTGCGCTAAGCCGTTGCTATGAGCAGCACCACCATTGCCCTGCTGTCGGGCGGGCTGGATTCCGCCACCGCCGCAGCCTTGGCCAGAGAAGCCGGCCATCGCGTCATTGGCCTCTCGTTTGACTACGGCCAGCGCCATCAACGGGAGCTGAGGGCGGCCGCTGAGGTGGCGCAAGCCCTGGGCCTCGCTGAGCACCACACGATCAATGTCAACTTGGCGGCCTGGGGTGGCTCCTCCCTCACCGACCTGGATCAACCCGTGCCCGATCAAGGCGTGCAAGACGGTGTGATCCCAAGCACCTATGTGCCCGGCCGCAACACCGTGTTCATTGCCCTTGGGCTGAGCCTGGCGGAAGCCAAAGGCGCCGAGCGCCTGGTGCTGGGGGTCAACGCCATCGACTACTCCGGCTATCCCGACTGCCGGCCGGACTACCTCGAGGCCTATCAACGCCTGGCGGATCTCGCGAGCCGCAGCGGCCGCGAAGGCCATGGCACCCAGCTCTGGGCACCGCTGGTGGAGTGGAGCAAAACCAAGATCGTGGAGGAGGCCCTGCGGCTCAACGTGCCGATTGCCAGCACCTGGAGCTGTTACGCCGGCGGGGAGGTGCCCTGCGGCGTCTGCGACAGCTGCCGCATTCGTGATGCCGCCTTGCGCGAAGCCGGGCGGCCTGATCTGGCCAGCCGATGAACCCGCTGCCCTGGTGGGAACCCCTGCAGCTCGCAGCGGCCCTGCAGCAGCGCTACGGCCACCAGGGCTTGGTGTGGCTCGATGGCGATGGCAGCCAGCGCGGCCGTTATGCCGTGCTGGCGGCAGGTCCCAGCGAGCAGGTGCGCTGCGATGGCTTGCCGAATGATCCGGGAGCCAGCGATCCGTTTGCCGCCTTGCAGCAGGCCTTCGCCTGCGGGCCCGGGCACTGGCTGGGCTGGCTCAGCTATGAGGCCGCCGCCTGGATTGAACCTGGAGAGCACTGGCACCGCCCGGCGATGGCTCAGCTCTGGGCCGGCCATTACGAGGTGGTGATCGAACTGGATCTGCAGCAACGGCAACTGCAGTTGCGCGGTGAAGGCCCACAACGCTCGGAACTGGAGCAGTTGCTGCTGCAACCACAACCCAGCCTGGAGAGCTGCAATGACGTGATCCCGCTCACGGGGTGGCAGTGGCTCACCAGCAACGCCGACTACGGCCGCCAAGTGCAGCAGGTGCGCGAATGGATCAGCGCTGGTGATCTCTTCCAGGCCAACCTCACGGCCTGCGCCGAACAGCAGCTCAACGGCCCGATAGACCCCCTGGCCCTCTACCGGCGCCTACGCCAGCAGTGCCCAGCCCCCTTTGGCGGGCTGATGCTGGCCAGCGGCGATGAAGGCGTGCTGAGCACATCGCCGGAGCGGTTCCTGCAGGTGAGCGCTGATGGCCTGGTGGAAACCAGACCAATCAAAGGCACCCGGCCCCGCCACAACGATCCGAGCCGCGATGCCGATGCAGCAGCTGAGCTTGTGTGCAGCGCCAAAGACCGCGCCGAGAACGTGATGATTGTCGATCTGATGCGCAACGATCTGGGCCGCGTCTGCCGCAGCGGCAGCATCGAGGTTCCCCAATTGGTGGGGCTTGAGAGCTACCGGCAAGTGCATCACCTCACCTCCGTCGTGACTGGCCAACTGAACGATCCCAGCGATCTAGCTGGACTGCTGCGGGCCTGCTGGCCTGGCGGCTCGATCACTGGTGCCCCAAAAATTCGCACCTGCCAGCAACTCAATGCATTGGAGCCTGTGGCGCGCGGTCCCTATTGCGGCAGCTTTTTCCATCGCCGCCCCGATGGCAGCTTCGACAGCAACATCCTGATTCGCAGCCTGTTGCTCAAAGGCTCAACCGTGCGCGTCCACGGCGGTTGCGGCATCGTGGCCGACTCCGACCCAGCTTTGGAAACCGAAGAACTGGGATGGAAAGTGCAACCACTGCTGCGGGCCTTGAGTTGAGATGAGCCACGCCATCGCCTGGGTTGAGCAGCAATGGGGCCATCCCGACACATTGGGAGTGCCGGTGAGTGATCGCGGCCTTGGCCTGGCCGATGGGGTGTTTGAAACCCTGCTCATTCGAGCAGGAAAGCCTCAACTGCTCGCGCAGCATCTGCAGCGCTGGCGGGATGGGGCCGCTTGGCTGCAGCTTCCCGAACCACCCAATCAGCAGCAGGTGGAGCAGTGGATCAATGAAGCCATCAGCCGCAGCGCCATCCGCGATGGAGCCCTGCGGATCAACTGGAGCCGGGGCAGCGGCGGCCGCGGCCTGCAGCCTCCTGCGCAAGCACAAGGGCGCTGCTGGGGCAGCTTGTATCCCCACCAACCCAGCTTCCAGCGGCAACAGGTGGTGATCAGCGAGCGGGTGCAGCGCTGGGCCGAGGATCCATTGAAGGGATGCAAAACCCTGGACTACAGCGCCATGGTGCTGGCCCGACTGGAAGCCAGCCAAGCTGGAGCAGGCGATGTGCTGCTGCGCAGCAGCCAAGGCGGTCTTTGCTGCAGCAGTAGCGCCAATCTGCTGGTGCAAGAGGGAGGGCAATGGCTCACGCCGCCGCTGAGTAGCGGCGCCTTACCCGGGGTGATGCGCGCCCGGGGTGTGGCGATGGGGCTGATCCAAGAAGCACGCCTGGCCGACTCGCTGGCGGCTGAGCAACCCGCGCTGCTGCTCAACAGCCTGGATTGCCGCCCTGTGAATCAGATCGCTGAGCCGCTCGCAGAGCCTCTGTTTGTGCAACTTTTGGGTTCAGATTGAACCAATTGATTTATTCAATTTGGAAGAAAAAAGAAAATCAACACCCGAATCATCAGGGCGTGACGATTGACACGGTTTCCCATGGATGCTTGTGCATTGATGGTGATCCAACAGGTCTTGATCCATGTCTCTGGGCTGCTGCAGCTACAGGAACAACGACGATCGGATGGTGATCCTGCGCTGTTTTGGCAGCGATGGTTTTTATCTCGAGCGCGTCATCTTCCCATTTGAAGTTCTGAACTTTGTGGCTCCACCAGAAGCTGAAGTTGAGATTTGGAGCCATTCGATCGGCAGCCCCGAACTGGTGGCGACCCATCCCATTCGAGAACTCGTCGCCCCAGAACCAGCTGAGTTGGTGAGCAGCAACTAACGCTGCTGCTCAAACGCTGAGGAACTTCTCCACCACGTCTTGGCTGAGTTCGCTGGTGGGGCCACTGGCCACAATTCCGCCGCGCTGCATCGCGTAGTAGCGATCAGCCTGGCGCACGAAATGCAGGTGCTGCTCCACCAGCAGCACACTGATTCCCTGCTCGCGAATGATGCGCCGCACCGCCTGCTCAATGTCTTGAACGATGTTGGGCTGAATGCCTTCGGTGGGTTCATCGAGCAGCAACAGCGACGGCTTGCCCATCAAGGCCCTGGCAATCGCCAATTGCTGCTGTTGCCCGCCACTGAGGTCGCCTCCTTTGCGGGGTAAGAAGTCACGCAAAATTGGAAACAGCTCATAGACAAACGGGTCAATCCGTTTCTGACGGCCCATCCCACCTGGCCGCGCCTCGAGGCCCAACAGCAGATTTTCCTCAACGGTGAGCTGGGGAATGATTTCGCGCCCCTGGGGCACATAGCCCACACCAGCGCGGGCCCGTTGGTGGGGTGGCTGGCGGTCGAGACACTGCTCAGCAAAGTTGATCTGACCGCTGCGGGGCTTGAGCAAGCCAATGATGCTTTTCAGCAAGGTGGTTTTGCCGACGCCATTGCGGCCGATCAGGCACACCATCTCCCCGGAATTCACGGTGAGGTCCACATCCCGCAGGATGTGGCTCTCGCCGTAGTAGGTGTTCAAGGCGCGAATCTCGAGCTGTTCCATCACATCTCCTCCTGGGTGCCGAGATAAACCTCAATGACTTGAGGGTCCTGCTGGATCTGATCCATGGACCCCTCACACAACACATGGCCTTGATGCAGCACCGTGACCGGGCTGTTGAGCCGGCGAATGAACTCCATGTCGTGCTCAATCACCAACACGGTGTGCTCACCAGCTAACGACTTCAGCAAGTCAGCCGTTAGGTCGGTTTCCTCATCAGTTAGGCCAGCCACCGGTTCATCCACCAGCAGCAGGTCGGGATCTTGGCCCACCAACATGGCGATCTCGAGCCACTGCTTTTGGCCGTGGGAGAGGGAGCCCGCCAGCCAATCAGCGCGGTTCTGCAGATTGACGATCTCCATCAAGTGATGCACCTGATCTCGCTGCTCAGCCGTGAGCCGGCCCAACAACAAACCCAGTGGCTGCTTCGGGCGACTGACCGCCAGAGCCAAGTTCTCTTGAACGCTGAGCTTTTCAAACACCCGCGGGCTTTGAAACTTGCGGCCAATGCCAAGTCGGGCGATGCGGTGCTCACGGGTGCCCACCAACGAGCGCCCCTTGAACACCACCTGACCTTCGGTGGGCTTGGTCTTGCCGGTGATCACATCCAAGAAAGTGGTTTTACCAGCACCATTGGGGCCAATCACCGCTCTGAGCTCGCCCGGTTGGAGGCTGAGATTGAGATCCCGCAGGGCCAGAAAGCCGTCGAAGCTGACGGTGATCTGGCGCAACTCCAACAGAGGAGTCGTCATGGCTGCACCTCCTCATTGCCATCAATTTCAAGCTTGGGATAGGTCGCCAGCCGGCGAACCCAGCCCAACTTTGCGAGCAGATTTTGCGGGCCATCGGTTTTGAACCAACCGATCACGCCCTCCGGCAGCACCGTGACCACCAGGATGAACAAACCGCCCTGGATGAACAGCCAGCCCTGGGGCCAGGCCTCAGACACCAGGCTCTTGGCATACATGATCACAACGGCGCCGAAGATCGCCCCCACGAGCGTGCCGCGGCCGCCCACGGCCACCCAAATCACCATCTCAATGGAGAAGGGAACCG
>CAJWAH010000075.1 GCA_913020095.1 uncultured Synechococcus sp. | reverse complement strand
TGCGGCGAGAGAACGGCTGAAAGACGTTCGTCGCCGACACGGCAGCTGCATTACTGGCTGTACTTCCTCCAATTGACGGTTCACAGGACTTTGGGCGACGGCGTTTGCCCAGCGAGGAGAAGGAGGAGGAGGAAGCAGAAGAAGAAGATCCAACACTGCTGCCAGCTCCTTGTCCGGCCGTGACCCGCGCGTAGAGAGTCTGCATGTTTTTGCCTCCCCCTGCCGCCTCTATTCCTACCAAGCCAGCGCTGTCCACGGCCAGCAGGCTTGCGTCGTAGCCACCATTCTGGCTGCCATCGACAGACCTGGACATAAGGCTGTTCTGAGACACATCATTGTGGCGACGCGTCAGGCCGTTGTCCTGAAGCGATTCGGCTTGCAACGAGTGTAACGTCTGCGTTGCCATCTGCGCCGGCGATGGTCACCACCGAGGCACCGGCATCACCGTCAGTAATGGCGGTGATATCGCCAGCCACGCTGGCGGTGTAGACGGTGTTGTTGCTCTTTTCACCGGTGGGATACACCTGGCCGCGGCCGCGGTTGCCACCCACGTGGATCTGGGTCTTGCCGTAGCTGATGGAGGAATCCGTCTTCGGATCAGGGGCCAAGATTGGGAAGACGAGTTCCTGGTGCTCATCACCCGGTAGCGGTCCCACCAACAGGATGTTGGGCTGATCGTCGCTGTATTGGGTGTAGTAGATGCCCTCGGTCTCTTCTTTGAGTTCGTCGCTGAGGCGATCCTGGGGGGCCAAGGTGTAGCCATCAGGAAGCATCACCACAGCGCCCACGTTCAAGGCGGTGCGATTGCCATCGGCTCCCACCTGCTGAACATCGGTGTCGTAAGGCACCTTCACCACGGCCTTGAACACCGTGTCAGGCATCACCGACTGGGGCACCTCCACCTGGGTGAGCTTTTTGGCGAGGTGGCAGTTGGCGCAAACGATCTTGCCGGTGGCTTCCCGGGGGCTGTCGTAGTTCTGCTGCGCCCAGAAGGGGTAGGCCCAGCTGGGTTGGGCGCCAACCAGCAAACCAACGGTGAGGAGCAGGGAGCCGAGCAGCAGAGAGAGGGAGCGGCGCATCGGTAACAGGTGGGAAAAGTTCAGGAGCGGGCGATGGGGAGGGGGCTCAGGCCCACCAGGGCTTCTCGTCGGTGCGGAAGTCGGTTTCAGACCACTGGCTCACGAAGACGTTGTCGTTCTCCACGTTCACGTGGGCCAAGGCCAGCGAGAGGGGAGCGGGGCCGCGCACCACCTTGCCGGTGGCGTCGTATTGGGAGCCGTGGCAAGGGCACATGAATTTGCCGGCGCCGGCGTTCCAAGGCACCACGCAACCCAGGTGGGTGCAGATGGCATTGATGCCGTAGTCGCCGATGGAATCGGGGCCATCAACGATCAGGTAGGTGGGGTCACCTTTAAGGCCTTGCACCAGGCTGCGATCGCCTTCCTTGTGATCAGCCAGCCAGCCGCTGGCGGTGACGTCGTTACCCAGTTCGTCCTTGGCCGTGGTGCCGCCGCCGGCTCCAGAAGCCTTGGGAGGAATGAAGTAGTTCACCACCGGGTAGAGGGCGCCAAGAGCGACCCCGGTGACCGATCCAAAGGTCAGCAGATTCATGAACTGCCGACGGCCCATCCCGGGAACGTCCTTCGCCGAAATCTGGGTCATAGGGATCCGCCACGCCACAAGTGCCGCCCATTATGAACCTTTCTCTGCCCGTAACGCTTTGCGACGACTGGCCTCTGCAGAGCCTCGGTCATGCTGTGGGCGTTCTGCAGCCTCTGGCCATGCCGCTGACCGCCGCCGAGTTGCTGTCGATTTTGCGTGAACGCTGGGGTGCCAGCTACGACCTGCAGCTGCATCGGCGCGCAGGACGCCTGTATTTGCAGGTGATGTGGGCCTATCTCGAGCAGCAATCGTTTCCCCTCAGTGAGGAGGACTACGTGCTGCGACTCGAGCAGTTGGTGGAGCAGCTCAATGGCATTGGCCAAGCAGAGGCTGTTCGCAATTGGTTGCAAACCACCCGCGATAAACCCCGTTTGGGCAAAGCGCTCAGCTTTCCGTTGCCGGACCAGGGGCGTTTGAGCGAATTCCTTCTGTAAAGGCCACCAAGCCCACGCCCACCAAATAGAGCCCAGTGATGGCCCCGCTGAGGAGCAGCATCGTCACCGGATCGGTGGAGGGGGTCAGCACGGCACCAGCCAAGGCCGAGAGCAGCACCACCAGCCGCCAGCCCGACAGCATCGCTTTGCTGTTGAGGATCCCCAGGGAGCCCAACACCAGCTGCAGAACCGGCAGCTGAAAGGAGAGGCCCGTGGCGAGCATCAGCAGCAGCACGAAATCGAGGTAGCGCTCGATCGACCAGATCGGCTCCACCACATCGGCCCCGTAGCCCATCAAAAAGCGCAAGGCCGCCGGCACCAGGGCCCACCAGGCAAACGCCAAGCCCAGCAAAAACAGCACGGCTGAGCCCGCCACCGCTGGGGCAATCAAGCGGCGCTCGCGGCGGCTGAGGCCAGGCAGCACAAATCCCAGGCCTTCAAACAGCACGTAGGGCAAGGCCAAGGTCAGACCGGCGTAACCAGCCACCTTGATCGACACAAACAGAAATTCGCCCGGGGCTAGCTGCATGAAGCGCATGCCTTCGGCGGGTTGCTCCAGCAGGCGCACCAGGGGGCGAACCAAAACCAAGCAGCCAGCTGCTGCAATCACCACCGAGGCCAACGAGCGCAGCAAACGCCAGCGCAGCTCTTCGAGGTGATCGGCAAAGCTCATCTCCACCTCGCCGGGGAAATCCGGATCCCGCTCGGGTGTGGGTTCGATGGCACTCATGGCTGCAGGGTAGGCAGCAAGCCCAAAGCGCGATCGGGCTCTCCCCACAGAACACGGCCGTTGCCGTGGCGCACCAGGCCGGGGCCCATTCCCGGAATGCGTTGCAGTTGTTCGGTGGGCACCATCACCACAGGCACTTTCTTGTTGCCTCGGCTGCGGCTGAAGTGGGCCGCAAGATCCGCGGCGGTTTGCAGGTCAGCGTCGCTGATCTCGCCCTCTGAGCCCTTCAACACCACATGGCTGCCGGGCTGTTCTTGGGCGTGAAACCACAGGTCTCCGCGCCGCGCCTGGCGAAAACTGATCCAGTCGTTTTGGCGGTGGTTGCGGCCCACCACCAGGGGCAGTCCGCTGGGGCTTTGCAACAGCAAGGGCGATGGGGTGCCCTGTTCGCGCCGGTTGTTTTTGCGCTGGCTGGTTTTGGTTTGCAGGAATGGCTCGAGATCGTCGGCCAGGGCTTCGAGCACATCGGCGTCGCCTGGATCAGCGAGTTGCAGCTGCACCTGGCTGGCTTCCAGCAGCTCGAGCCGCTGTTGATGGCGGCGTAGGCGCGGTTCGATGGCGGCCACTGATCGCCGCAATTTGCGGGCCCGTTGGTAGAGCTTTTGGGCTTGGCTCACCAGGCTCTGCTGGGGATCGAGCCTCACCACCAGGGTTTGGTTGCTCTCCGGGTCATGGAGCTCCAATTGGCGATGACCGCTGCTGCTCACATCACTGCGGCAGAGCAGTAGATCAGCCTGCCGCTGCAGCAGGTGCTCATCGCCGCTGCGGGCCAGCAGCAGCTCTTGGCGCTGGAGTTCCCGCTGCTCCCTTTGAACAAGCTGCTGCAATTGCTGCTCCAGCCGCTGGCGCTGCTGCTGGCACTGGGCTTGCCTTAAGCCTTGGCCGTAGTAGTGCGCCAAAGACAGGTTGAGGGCCAAAGGGGTGTTGGCTTGTGAGGGGCTTGCCTCTCCCCAGCAGCGATAGCCGCTGCCGCTACGGGTGAATTGCAGCTCCTGGCGATCCAGCTGGCTGAGCCATTGCTGCCAGCTACCGAACAGCTGCTGCCACTGCGCAGCGCTGAGATCAGCAGCCGGGGTGTGGCGATCGAGCCCAGCTGTTTGCAGCAATTGATCGCGCAGCGCAGGACTGATGCCGCGGTAGCTGCCCATCAACGCCCGCCCGATCGATTCGGGCAACAGCAACAGCCGCTGGCGCCATCGCTCCAAGCTTTCTTGTAGTTGGGGTTCAGCCCCTTGCAGCGGTGGCGGAGCGGAATAGCTGTCGCCGGTGCTGATGGGCCGCAGCCTGGATTGGTGCTCGCGCACTTGCCGCCCGGAACTGATCACCTGCTGGCGTTCATCGAGCAAAAACAGATTGCTGTGGCGCCCCATCAACTCCAAGACCAGTTGCCGCTGCTCTGGGGCATCGGGCCGTGGGGCAAAGCCCAGATGCACCACCCGCTCCCAGGGCAGCTGCTCAAGCCTGATGAGGGCGAGGCCCTTGAGGCCGTGTTGGAGCTGCTGGGCCAAGGTGCTGCCCTCCCCCAGCCGCGGCGGTGGTTCGATCGCATGAAACCGGGGGCAATCGGCTTGCCAGTTGAGGGTGAGCCACAGGCGTTGCTTCAGGGTGCGGAAAGCCAGTTGCACGCCGCCGCTTTCGGCCTGTTGGGCTTTCTCAAACCGTGATGGCACCAGCTCGGCGTTGAGCTCGTGGACCACGCCCCGCAGTGTTGTGGTGTCCTGCGGTTGCATGGCGCCTCCCTTGCCGCCCTAGTTTCCACTCAGGCCCCATCTCTGCCCTTCGTGAGCCCAGCCCCGCATCAACCCCGCCTCACCGTTTTGAGTGGTCCTAGTGGCGTGGGCAAAGGCACCTTGGTGGGCCTGTTGCGTCAACGCCACCCGGAGCTGTGGTTATCGGTGTCTGCCACCACCCGCGCGCCGCGCCCTGGTGAGGAGAACGGCATTCACTACTTCTTCCACAGCCAAGACAGCTTTCAGCAGCTCGTGGATCAAAGCGGGCTGCTGGAGTGGGCGAGCTTTGCTGGCAATTGCTACGGAACCCCCCGTCAGCCTGTGGAGGAGCGCTTGGCTGCCGGCGTGCCCGTGCTGCTTGAGATTGAGCTGGAGGGAGCTCGTCAGGTGCGCCAGAGCAGCCCTGATGCGTTTCAAATCTTTTTGCGCCCCCCATCGTTTGAGGAGTTGGAGCGCCGGATCCGTGGCCGTGGCACCGACAGTGACGACGCCATTGGGCGCCGCCTCGAGCGGGCACGCCTGGAACTGCAAGCCGAATCAGAATTTGATGCTGTGGTGGAAAACGGCGAGCTCGAGGTGGCCCTGCAGGAGCTTGAGCGCTTGATGGGTTTGGCGTAGCTCGCTGGGTTCAAGGCACAAAAAAAGGCCCCTCAAAGGGACCTTTTGGATTGGTTTGAAATCCTCGCTTCACAAGGGGTGGAAGAGGAGATCAGGGAAGAAACGGTTGAACTCGATCATGATTCCGGCGGTCACCGTGAACCAGATGGCCGCAAAGACCGGAGCAGTGGTGAGGAACTTTTTCATGGTGCGGTCCTGATCAGCGAGGTGAAACGGTGACGTTGCTGTCAATTTCAGTCAGCTTCTTGCTGCCGAATTCAGCGAAAGCGGCCAGGGGCCATGAGGCTGAAGCCAGGGTGGCTTTAAAGGCAACGGAGAGATCGATCTGGATCTCCTTCATGTTGGCGCCCTTGCCACGGGTGGCCTTGAGGTACTCACGACCAGCCCAGCCGATGCAGCCAGCGATGTAGAGGAACATCACGCCGGGAATCATGAAGTCGCCAGCATGGTTCCAGCGGCCGTCCACGATCAGGTGGGGCAGGCCATCGGTGCCGCACACCGCTTGGCTGTAACGCTCAAAACGGGCTTGTGCTTGAGGTGTGGAAGCAGTTTTGGCGCGCGCTTGGAAGCGGGCGTTCTCACTGCAGGGGGTCAGGCCAGCCACATCGGCATGGGCCATCGGGGCGAAGCCGAAGAGAAGGAAGCCGCTCAGCAGGACGGCAAAGAGTCGACGCATGATGGACAGGGCCGCACGCGGGTGTTGTGCGGAGATTAGGTGCGCTCTCCCTGTCATATGCCCACGGTCCTTGCCCTCGAAACAAGTTGTGACGAGTCGGCGGCTGCCGTCGTTCGCGGCAACGTGGTGCTCAGCAGTGAAGTGGCCAGTCAGGTGGCCGAGCATGCCCAGTTCGGTGGCGTGGTGCCTGAGCTGGCCTCCCGCCGGCATGTGGAGGCGTTGCCCGTTCTGGTGGAGCGAGCTCTGCAGCGGGCCCAGCTGCCTTTAAGTGCCATGGATGCGGTGGCGGCCACGGTGGCCCCTGGTCTGTCGGGAGCTCTGCTGGTGGGCTCTGTGACAGGCCGCAGCTTGGCGCGGCTGGCAGGTGTGCCATTCGTGGGGATTCATCACTTGGAAGGCCATCTCTGCTCGGCCCTCAGTGGTGATCCGGCGCCCCAGCTGCCGTTGCTGGTGCTGCTGGTTTCAGGTGGTCACACTGAGTTGATCGCCATGCGCGCTGAGGGCGATTACGAGCGCCTCGGCGGCAGTCGTGACGATGCCGCTGGCGAAGCCTTTGACAAGGTGGCGCGCCTGTTGGGGTTGGGCTACCCCGGTGGCCCGGCGATCGAAGCTGCCGCCCGCGGCGGAGATCCCGATCGTTTTGCGTTTCCGCCGGGGCGTATCTCGCTACCAGGGGGTGGGTTTCACCCCTACGACTTCAGTTTCAGTGGCCTTAAAACAGCTGTGCTGCGCGAAGTGGAGCGCTGGCGCCAGCAGGGGGAGGAGCTTCCGGTGGCTGATTTGGCCGCCTCATTTCAAGCTGTGGTTTGCCGCGTGCTGGTTGAGCGCAGCGTGCGCTGCGCGGAAGACCAT
>CAJWAH010000074.1 GCA_913020095.1 uncultured Synechococcus sp. | reverse complement strand
GGGCGCAAGGGGGTATTGCAGCGGTCACCCGTTCCAACGACAATGCTGGAAGCCACGGCGCAGACACAGTTCGAGCAGGAGCTGGATTGTGTGATGGCGATGCCGTACGCCTTCTTGTGGATGACGCGCCTCAAAGCGTGCTCAGACTGCAAGAGCTCGGCATGGTGTTTGATCGCAACCCGGATGGGTCACTCGCGACCACCCTCGAGGCGGCACATAGTCATCGAAGGGTTCTCCACGTGCAGGACCGCACAGGCAAAGCCTTGGTGGATGTCTTGAGAGAACGCGTGGATGCTCGTCCTGGTTTGCAGCATCGCCGAGGCGTACGAGTGACCCAGCTCTGGGTGCAAAACAATCGCTGCTGTGGAGTCCAGGTCCTCGAAGGCCCCAGACTTCACTGGATTCCTGCCCGCGCCGTGGTGTTAGCCACCGGAGGTGGAGGCCACCTTTACGCCAATACCACCAACCCAGCACAAGCCTGCGGGGAAGGTGTTGCACTGGCCTGGCAAGCCGGAGCCGCAATCGAAGATCTGGAATTCATTCAGTTCCATCCCACAGCCCTCAAGCTTGAACATGCACCTTGCTTCTTAATCTCTGAAGCCGTCCGCGGCGAGGGGGCTCTACTTGTCGACGCCTTTGGACAAAGCCCCGTCCATGAACTGGAAGGGAAAGACTTAGCCTCAAGAGATCAGGTCAGTCGTGCTCTGGTTCGTCGCATGCAGGCGCAAGGGGTCGCTCACATGGGACTAGACCTCACCCCCATCAACACTGAGACCTTGCTGCGGCGGTTCCCCACCATCTTGGAACGCTGCCACGACTTGGGCATCAACCCAGAGAACCAGCCGATTCCCGTGGCTCCAGCAGCCCACTATTGGATGGGAGGTGTCGCCACCGACTTGCAAGCTGCTACCAGCCTTCCTGGCCTTTACGCCGTTGGAGAAGTGGCCTGCACCGGTCTGCATGGAGCCAATCGACTCGCCAGCAACTCATTGATGGAATGCCTTGTATTCGCAAGGCAACTGCGTGACATCGACCTTGGCAATCCACTCCCTAAAGCAACCACAAAGGAACGCCGTACTGAAACAGCATCAGACAGAGATCACGATCCTGGAGCGTTCAGCAAACAGGAGCTGACCCAATCCATCCAGTGGCTGAGATCAGAATGCTGGCGAGTGGCGGGGGTTGATCGATCAGCCCATGGCATGCAAGACGTCTTGAAACAACTCCGGCAAGCCACGCCAATCTTGGAAGCGATGACGCCCCTCAAGCTGATGCAGCAACAAGATCCTGAGAGGAGCACCCTTCTTGATGAAACCAGGCGTGCAGAGCTGAACCTGATGTTGGATCTGCTTCATCGCCAGCAATCGAGTTCTTTGCTTTTGGACGCTTGTTTATTCCGGAAAGAAAGCAGGGGCGGACATTTTCGTAATGACACCCCAGCTCCCATGCCTCAATGGTGCCGCCATAGCCGCCAAGTCAAGGGCCAAACCACCGGGACGAGAGCCGTGACTTCTTAAAGTCTGGATCTTGTATTCAGAAGTCCTTCGGCCCCTGATATCCAGAAAGACGGGCAAGGTCAGGAAGTTTTTTCACCCCAGAATCGAGCTCGCCGTTGATCTCCCAGGTGGGGAATCCTTCAATCCCCTTGCTTTGACAGAGCTTGGCGTCGTTGTTTTGACCTGTTGGGGCACACTCAACAACCTTGAGGGTTTTGGCAGCTTCCTTACCAAACATCTCCTTCTGCTCATGGCAATGGGGGCACCAATAGGCCGAGTACATGCGTGCGCCGATGCTGCTGAGATGCTCAGCCAAGGCCAACTTGGCCGGATTACTGACGCTGGTCACAACTGGCGGGGCGCCTTTTTCACTCAGCACAGCTGGGCGATCAGCTGAGGCCACCCAGGCCAGGCTCAGCAAGCCCACCAGCACCACCAAGATCACACTGCGGAACAGCACCTGACCGCTGTCTTCCCATTCACGACCGAGCAAATGCAGCAGCCACAAGGCCAGGCTCAAACCAGCTGAGAGCAGGCAGAACGCGCAGATGGCCTGAATCTTGAACAGCATCAAGCCCACCAAGGCGGCGCTGAACACGCTCATGCCCAGGCTCAGCAGATAGCCCAGGTGCCAAAACAAATCGGGGCCGCGGCCAAAGCGGCGGGCAGTTAGACCACCGCTGCTGCTCTGGCGATCGATCAACCACTGCTGCACCGCCGGAATCAGCGGCAACAAGGAGAGCAGCACCAAGGCCAGATAGGCCAAGAAGCCAAACAGCGCCAGGGGCTGGCCCAGCACCGTTCCCCAGGCACTGTTGAGCACCTTGTCGCAACCATCGGCCCCGCCAGGGCAGGCCAACTCACCAATCACACCCCAGCGCTCGAGGGTGATTGAGGCGGTATCAATGGCACCGATGGTGGCCAGACCACCCATCACAGGCCGCACCCAACGGCGGAAGGGCGGCTCGGGGCGCTGGCGTGAGGCTGTCACTCGCTCTTGATTTCCTTACTCAGGAAGTTTGGCACCGCTGCAAGGTTTGGCGTAGGGCCTGCACCCGCAGGGGATCCACGGGATTGGCCAACAGACCATCGCGCTTGAGCGAGCTGGCCACAATCACGCCATCGGCGCTGGCCCCCAGGCTGGTGGCATTGCCCGCATGGCAGCCACTGCCAATCAACACCGGGGCACCAGCAGCAACCGAGCGGGCCGCCGCCAGATCATCGGGATCGGGAGCAGCACCGGTGGCCACACCACTGACGATCACGCCATCGGCGCCAGCTCGGCCCAAGCAATCCTCCACGGCTTCGGCGATTGGTTGGGGCGCCAGCGGGTAAGCGTGCTTGACCAGCACATCAGCAAAAATCCCAACCTCAGTGGCCTCCAGCTGCCGGCGCAAACGCAGCAACTCCGCTGCGCGCCCTTCAATCAGGCCCTGATCGGTGAGCATGGCGCCGCTGAGCACATTCACTCGCACAAAAGAGGCGCCGCTGGCCGCAGCAATCCCCATGGCGGCTTGGGCGTCATTGCGCAGCACATTGATCCCCACCGGCAGCCCTGCAGCAGCGTCCACCACCTCTGCAGCGATACGAGCCATGGCCGCAACGGTGTGGGACGGCACGGCTGAGGCAAAAAAGGGCGCATCGCCAAAGTTCTCCACCACCAAACCATCTGCGCCGCCCGCCAGATAGGCCGCTGCATCAGCCAGGGCAAAGCGACGCACTGCTTCGAAATCACCCTGCCAGCGGGGACTGCCCGGCAACGGCGGCAGATGCAACACGCCGATCAGAGCCGGCCGGTCATGGGCAAACAGCGATGACCAGGGAGCAGCAGCCACCAAGGTTTACGTTGAACTGTTGGGCTGATGCTGCCATGGCTTCCACAGCAACCACCGCCCGGCCCACGGTGGCCTTTGCCCACCTGGGCTGCGAAAAAAACCGTGTCGACACCGAGCACATGCTGGGCCTGTTGGCGCAAGCGGGCTATGGGGTCAGCGCCGATGAAGCCGATGCCCAAGTTGTGGTGGTCAACACCTGCTCCTTTATCCAGGACGCCCGCGCTGAATCGGTGCGCACCCTGGTGGACCTGGCTGAGCAGGGCAAGCAGATCGTGATTGCCGGCTGCCTGGCGCAGCATTTCCAAGAGGAGCTCCTGGAATCGCTACCCGAAGCCCGCGCCATCGTTGGAACCGGCGATTACCAACACATCGTTGAAGTGCTCGAGCAGGTGGAGGCCGGCGAGCGGGTGAACCGGGTGAGCCAGGTGCCCACGTTTGTGGCTGATGAAAACCTGCCCCGCTACCGCACCACCTCCGAGGCGGTGGCCTATCTGAAGGTGGCGGAAGGCTGCGACTACCGCTGCGCCTTCTGCATCATTCCCAAACTGCGTGGCGATCAGCGCTCGCGGCCGATCGAATCAATCGTGGCGGAGGCCCAACAACTGGCGGCCCAGGGGGTGAAGGAGCTGATCTTGATCAGCCAAATCACCACCAACTACGGGCTCGACCTCTACGGCAAACCCCAGCTCGCTCAACTGCTGCGAGCCCTAGGAGAGGTGGAAATTCCTTGGATTCGGGTGCACTACGCCTACCCCACGGGCCTAACCCCTGAGGTGCTGGCGGCCTACCGGGAGGTGCCCAATGTGCTGCCCTACCTGGATCTACCGCTGCAGCACAGCCACCCGGAGGTGCTGCGGGCCATGAATCGGCCCTGGCAAGAAGGGGTGAATGGCGAGCTGCTGCAGCGCATCCGAGAGCAGCTGCCCGATGCAGTGCTGCGCACCACCTTCATCGTTGGCTACCCGGGTGAAACCGAAGAGCAGTTCGAGCACCTGCTGCAGTTCGTGCAGGAGCAGCGCTTTGACCATGTGGGCGTGTTCTGCTTCTCGCCGGAAGACGGCACCCCAGCGGCCGAGCTTGCCAATGCCGTGCCAGCCGAGGTGGCCGAAGCCCGCCGCGGCCGGCTGATGGAAGCCCAGCAGGCCATCAGCGCCGAGCGCAATGGAGCCTGGGTGGGCCGCATCGTTGATGTGTTGGTGGAGCAGGAAAACCCCAGCAGCGGGGAGCTGATTGGCCGCTGCCTGCGCTTTGCCCCCGATGTGGATGGTGAAGTGCGAATTCGCCCGGGCAGCCACGGAGCTGCCGCCAGCGCTGGCACCATGGTTCCGGTGCGGATCACCGCAGCCGACATCTACGACTTGGAAGGAGAAGTGGTGGGAGCCCAAGAGATGGTTGATGCCGTGCGGCATTCGTGAGGCAAGCCCGCTTCAGCCTTCCTGCTCAACGCAATCTGTTCCTGCTGGCCTCCGGGCTCAGCACGATGGGATCCTTTGCCGGCCTGACGGCCAAGGGCTGGGTGCTGATGAGCGGCACCAACAACCCCTTGATCGTGGCCCTGCAATTTGCCGTTCTGGCCCTGCCCACCCTGGTGGTGAGCGGGCCTGCCGGCGTGCTCACCGATCGCCATGGCTGCGAGCGGGTGCTGGTTTGGGCCCAATTCGGCCTGCTGGGCGGAGCGCTCGTTGGAGCCCTGGCCATGCCCTTCACTTCAGGGGCACTGCAGGCTGCACTGCTGCTGCTCAGCACGCTCCTGGTGGGGATTGCCAGTGCCTATGAGCTCACCGCCCGCAACAAATACTGCGCCTTGCTGGTGCAACACCCCGGCGAACTCGGCAGCTATCTGACCAGCTTTTCGGTGGTCTTCAACGTGGGCAAATTGGTGGGCCCGCCGGTGGGAGGGCTCTTGGTGGCCCTCACGGGCCCATCCCTGGCGCTACTGCTGGATGCCAGCACCTACATCCTGCCGATCGTGAGTGTGGTGTGGCTGCTGCAGCCCTTGCGGGAGCAGGAGCAGCGCAGCCAGCAAGGCGAGAGCGCCAGCCTCTGGGCCGCCTGGCGCGGCTGCGGAGCCGACTTACGCCATGTGCTGCGCTTCACCGCCTTGTTCTGCCTGGTGGGCTTTTTCCACCCGGGCTTGGCCCCTGTGATGGCAGCGGATTTCATCGGGCCCGGGCCGCAGGATTTGGGCCTGTTCACCAGTGTGTTGGCCGCCGGCAGCATCACCGGTGGCGTGCTGCTGCAACGCAACAGCTTTCGGCTCAGCCAACGGCCCGCCTTCCTGCTCGGCAGCAGTGCCCTGCTGACGTCGCTGGCTCAGCTGGGCCTTGGCTTCGACGGGCCCCGCGCCTGGACCCTGGCGATGGCCTTTTTGATCGGCTGGGGAACAGCCGTGCTGCTCTCAGGCACCAACTTGATCACCCAAGTGGGAGCCTCCCAAGTGCTGCGCGGACGCATGGCAGGACTGGGGCAAATTGCGTTTTTGGGCGGCGGCGGCCTCAGTGGGCTGCTCGCTGCCGGGTTAACGATGCGCTGGGGCCTGGGCGCCACCTGCGGGGTGCTGGGAGCGATCGGCCTGGTGATTGCCGGCCAAGAGTTGATCAGGCACGGTCAAGACCGGCTGACGCTGGCGTCTGATTGAGCTCAGATCAGCTTGATGCCCTTCAGCAGACGGGTCAGCACCACAGCGGTGACCAGGAATCCGCCAACCCAGGTGAGATAGAGGGCGATGCCCATGGCCGCTTGTGTCAGTGGGGGTATTAGAGCAGATGTGGCGTTTCCTACGACGAAACCGATTAGGGTTTGCCACATTCAGGCGATAGCGCCACCGCAACGTCACCGGGCATGCGCACCCTGTTCATCTACCCCGAATTCCCCAAGACCTTCTGGAGCTACGAGAAGATCTTGGAGCTGGTGAACCGCAAGGTGCTGCTGCCGCCCCTTGGCATGGTCACCGTGGCGGCCCTGCTGCCCCAGCAGTGGGAGATGAAGCTGGTGGACCGCAATGTGCGTGAGGTCACCGAAGCCGAGTGGAACTGGGCTGAGCTGGTGATCATTTCCGGAATGATCGTCCAAAAGGACGACATGGCCGTGCAAATCGCCAACGCCAAAGAGCGTGGCTTGCCTGTGGCCGTTGGCGGCCCCTTCGCCAGCTCCACCCCCGATGCACCTGAGCTGGATCTAGCTGATTTCAAGGTGCTCGATGAGGGTGAAATCACCCTGCCGATGTTCATCGAAGCGATCGAGCGCGGCGAGCGCAGCGGACGCTTCTCCTCGGAAGGCGAAAAGCCCGATGTGACAGCAACGCCGATTCCGCGCTTCGATCTGCTTCAGCTCGAGGCCTACGACTCGATGAGCGTGCAGTTCTCCCGCGGCTGCC
>CAJWAH010000073.1 GCA_913020095.1 uncultured Synechococcus sp. | reverse complement strand
GGGTCATCGGGACTGTCCCCCCAGGGCCAAGCCGATCAAACGATCAACCGCTGCAGGCGCAGGGCTCACCCAGGCCTCGGCGTCACTCACTGCGGCCTGGCTGAGGGCATCGATCCGCTCCATACGGCAACCCAACTGCTGACTCCAGCTCTCCAGCGGTGGGGTCAGCTCAGGGTCAGCCAACACCCACAGGGTTGGCGGCTGACCATCCAATTCAGCGATCACAGCTTGGAGTTCATCCAGCCCTGAGGCTGACGCCAAGCTGAGCTGACGCAGCGGCACCGCTCCACGCCAGAGCAGGAGCTGCCAAGACTCCCCGCGCACATCGAGGCTGCCGGTCCATTGCTGTTGATCCTGCTGCTGTAGGGCCGCAGGCAATAGACGCTCAACAGCGAGCACCGATGGCTCCAGGCCATGCAGATCAAGGCCAGCAATTGCGAAGGTGTCAATCCAGCGATCGAGCTGCTCGTTGGGCATGCAGGCCATCAGCCAGTGATCGCCTCGCTGCTGCCAACTGACTGCCGCCTCAGCCAGCGGGAAGGGCAAGGCCAATGCAGCCTCTTGCCCCATCAGCCACGGCATGATCTCGGCATCGGGTTGCCGGCCAGCCGGCAGCTTCAGCGAGCGCAACACCACAGCTTCTGGCGGCAACAAGGCGCGAGCACCCGGTGCCTGCAGACCACCTTGAAGCAGGACATCACCAATCAGATCACCCAAGGCCTCGGTGAGCAGAGGTACGCCAGTCTCGACAACGCCACTGGGCAGTGGCGCTTGCTGCCAGCTCTGCAGCTGCAACTGACCACCGATGGTCTGATACGCCAGCAGCGTGAGCGCATCCGCCTCCATGGCAACGGCAACACGGCCTGTGCGCAGCGGCCTGAGCAGTTGCTCACGCAGGGGGGCCAGCTGCTCGGTGACTCCCGAGAACACGCCACATCACTGGCAACTGGGCAGAAACTAGATCGCCCTCAGCTCTCCTGCCAGGGCAAACCGCAACCCACTGCCGCAGCGATGTTGGGCAAACCATGGTGCTCCAGCTGTTGCAGCAGGCCGTCGAGGATGCAGGGCACCAGCTCCGGGCCGCGATAAATCCAACCGGTATAAAGCTGCACCAGCGAGGCCCCTGCGGCGATGCGCTCCCAGGCCGCCTGGGGACTATCGATCCCGCCCACACCAATCAAAGGCAACTGCGGGCCTGCACTCACGCGCAAACGCCTGAGCACCTCCAGGGCCCGAGCGCGCAAGGGCGCGCCACTGAGGCCGCCGGCCTCCTCGGCCAAGGTGCGGCCGGTTTGCAGCAAGCGCCGCTGGCCCAACCCCAAACGATCCAGGCTGGTGTTGGTGGCAATCACGCCAGCGAGGCCCTCGGCATAGGCCAGCCGGGCCAAGGCATCAATCGCTTCATCGGCCAGGTCCGGGGCAATTTTGACCAGCAGCGGCGGGCAACCGCTCTGACCGCGCAAGCGTTCCACCAGCTGGCGCAGCAGGGTTTCATCCTGCAGCTCGCGCAATCCCGGCGTGTTGGGTGAGGACACATTGATCACCACATAGTCCGCCAGCGGAGCCAGGGCCTCCAGGGAGCTGGCGTAGTCATCCGCTGCGTGCTCGAGGGGTGTGACTTTGGATTTGCCCAAATTCAACCCCAGCACCAACGGGCGCTGGCCCACCGGCGGCAAGCCCTGGGCCTGCAGGATCCGCTGCACCGCTGCCGCCCCTTTGTTGTTGAAGCCCATGCGGTTGAGGGCGGCTTGCTCCTTGGCCAAGCGAAACAGCCGCGGTTTGGGGTTCCCCGGCTGCGCCTGGGCCGTGATCGTGCCGAGTTCGGCAAAACCAAAGCCAAAGGCCTGCCAGATGCCAGCCGCCACGGCGTTTTTATCGAACCCAGCCGCCAAGCCCACCGGATTGGCAAAGCGGCAGCCAAACACCGTCTGGGCCAAACGAGAGTCGTGACGCTGCAGCGCTTTGGCTGTGGCCTCAAGCGTCGCGCGCACCGGCGGCAGAGCGCGCCAGCGGCTGGCCTGCCCGAGGGCGCTCAGCGTGAACTGGCTCATCCACTCGGCATCGGCGCCATCATCGGCGGAGAGCAAAGGCCCCAGCCAGCGCTGCCAAGGATCGGAGCTCATGGCATCACCTCCGGCTTGGAGCGCTGCAACTGCCAACGGCCATCGCCCAGCGGTTGCACCTGAAAATCGCGCCACTGCCAGGGGCCATCACGGCTTTCCAGCTGACGCAAGGGTTGCTCCACCAACTGCGCCAGTTCCACCAAGGTGAGGCCATAGCCGCCGCTGGCCAGGCGATCGGCCACCTCCAGCCGCGTCAGCACATCCCGCAGCGAAGCTGGCGCCGGATCGACAGGCTCCACAGGCGTGGCTGTGTTCGCAGCTGGCTGTTGGCCGTGGGAGTGGGCCACGGCAATGGCATCGCAGCGCTCGTTATCGGGGTCACCGCTATGGCCTTTGACATGGGCCAAGGCCACATCAGGAAGGCGGGCGGCATCGAGCGCCTCCCAGAGATCACGGTTGAGCACCGCACTGCCAGAAGCCGTGCGCCAGCCCTTGCGCTTCCAGCCGTTGATCCAACGGGTGTAGCCATCGATCAAATACTTGCTGTCGGTGCGGATGGCCAAGCCTTCGGCCCGCGGCAACTGCTGCAGGCGCTCGAGTAAGGCCAAACAAGCGCTGAGCTCCATGCGGTTGTTGGTGGTCTGCGCCTCTGAGCCACCCAGCTCCTCAACGCGGCCATCACTGAAGCGCAGCAGCGCTCCCCAACCTCCCGGCCCGGGGTTGCCGCGGCAGGCGCCATCACAGGCAGCGGCCACCACCACGGGGGCATCTTCAACTGAAGGGGAAGCTTTGGAAGGCATCACTGGAACCTAATCACCGGGGCAGACCACTCAGAGAACCGTCTCTCCAGGGGGTGGCACATTTTCCTCTGAGGAAATAGTTTTATTTCGTGTGAGGAGTGCGGACGCTTCTCAGGGTCGAAACAAGGACAGACTCCTGAGCTCGTCCGATTCCTGCCCCGCTTCGGCGGGGCTTTTTTCTTGGCAAAAAAAACCCTCCGCCGGAGCGGAGGGCATGAAGGTGGTCCGAGAGGACCGGGGCGATCACTTGAGGGTGACCTTGCCGCCGGCTTCTTCGATGGCCTTCTTCATTTCTTCGGCGGCTTCCTTGGCAATGCCTTCCTTGACAGGGGTCGGAGCCTTTTCGACGAGGCCCTTGGCATCGGCCAGGCCGAGACCAGTGGCTTCGCGAACAGCCTTCAGCACCTTGATCTTGGCGGCGGCATCGAAGCTTTCGAGGATGACGTCGAATTCGGTCTTTTCCTCAGCGGCTTCACCACCACCAGCAGCGGCGCCAGGGGCGGCCATCACCACAGCGCCAGCAGAGGCGGCGGCGGACACACCAAAGGCTTCCTCGATCTGCTTAACAAGCTCAGAGGCTTCCAGCAGCGAGAGAGTCTTCAACGACTCGAGAATTTCGTCGGTTTTTGCGGACATGGTTGAGAAGAGAGCAACAGAACGGGAGATCGGTGGAACTCAGCTGTTTTCGCTTTCGGCGTGCTGCTTGAGCGCGCGGGCGAGACCAGAGGGAACCTCGTTGACGCCGACGGCCAGCTTGGTGGCCACAGCATTGATGGACCCGGCGATCTGAGCCATGAGCACCTCTTTGGAGGGCAGGTCTCCGATGGCCTTGATGTCGTCCTGGCTGAGGAAGCGGCCTTCAAACAGGCCTCCCTTCAGCTCCGACTTCTTGCTGTCCTTCTGGAAGGACTGCACGGCCTTCACGGCACCACCCACATCCCCTTTGATGAGGACGAAGGCGTTGGTGCCAGTGAGCAGGGGGTCGAGGTCGGACCAGGTGTCGTTGCCATCGATGGCGCGACGCATCAAGGTGTTTTTGGTCACCTTGCAAATGCCGTTCGCAGCCAAGCGACCGCGGAGGTCGCTCATCTCCTTGATGGAGAGGCCTTTGTAATCGAGCACCAGGGCCATTTCGGCCTCGCCGAGCAACTGCTTGAGCTCCTCGACGATCTGTTGCTTGTTCTCCAGCGTGCGGCCCATAGGTTGAGGATCGGATCAGGGGAACAAGCCGGGTTGTGCGGACCGGTGGAGGTCGCAACAACCGATCCGCACCACAAGGGGTGAAACCGATGCGCAAACCTCGGCAGGACTTATGGCTGCGGAAACCGCCTCCACCTGCTGTCTTCGGTTGCGAGTGGCCGTTGAGACAAAGCTCTCAGGCCGAACGCTGGGTGCAAAACCCGATTCCGGCGAAATACCGGAGTCATTCACCGTATCAGGCCGTCACTCAGCGTTGCTGAGGTCCTGCAGGGCGGAGAAGTCCACTTCCACCGAAGGGCCCATGGTGGAGGTGATGTAGAGGCTCTTCCAGTAACGGCCCTTGGCGCCGCTGGGCTTGTTGCGATCCACCGTCTCTTGCACGGACTTGAGGTTCTCCAGCAGGTCCTCAGCGCTGAAGCTGGCCTTACCGAACTGAACGTGCACGATGCCGCTGCGGTCGGCGCGGAACTCCAGCTTGCCGGCTTTGAATTCGTTGATGGCGCTGGTCACATCGGTGGTGACGGTGCCGGTCTTGGGGTTGGGCATCAAGCCGCGGGGACCCAGGACCCGGCCGAGCTTGGCCACCTTGGGCATCATGTCGGGGGTGGCGATCAGCAGATCGAAGTCCATCTGGCCACCAGCGATGGTGTCGACGAGCTCCTCGTCGCCCACCAGCTCAGCGCCAGCGGCTTTGGCTTCCGCCACCTTCTCGCCGCGGGTGATCACGGCAATGCGGATGCTGCGGCCAGTGCCCTTCGGCAGGGCCACGGTGGTGCGCAGCTGTTGGTCGGTGTATTTGGGGTCGATGCCCAGACGCACGTGGGCTTCGATGGTTTCGTCGAACTTGGCCGTGGCGTTGGTCTTGACCAGCGACACCGCCTCCAGCGGGGCGTAGGCGCGGGGCTCAACGGTGGCCTGGGCGGCCTTGAAGCGTTTGGAAATGGATTTCATAGCGAGATGGGGTGCAAGCGACGGTGATCAACCGTCTCCCCCGGTAAGGGTGTGCAAAAGGCTGAGCGGAGCTCAGTCCTTAACGGCGACGCCCATGTTGCGGGCGGTGCCTTCGATGATCCGCATGGCGGATTCAACGCTGCTGCAGTTGAGGTCAGGAAGCTTGGTGTTGGCGATCTCCTCGAGCTGAGCCCGGGTGATGGAACCAACGCTGCCCTTGGCGGATTCGCCGGAACCCTTCTCGATGCCGGCTGCCTTAACGATCAGCACGGACGCGGGAGGGGTCTTGGTGATGAAGGTGAAGCTGCGGTCTTCAAAGACCGAGATCTCCACCGGGATCACAAAACCGGCTTTGTCCTGGGTACGGGCGTTGTACTCCTTACAGAAGGCCATGATGTTGACCCCGTGCTGACCGAGGGCAGGACCCACGGGAGGCGCCGGGTTGGCCTTGCCAGCCTGCAGGGCCAGCTTGATGACGGCGGTGACTTTTTTAGCCATCGATTTGACGGACGGGACAGTGCTGCGGTGCACCCGACGAGGGGCGCTGGACGAAAGGCCGACCCCCGCAGCGGGACGGCCCTGAGATCAGCTGTCTTTGCTGATCTGGGAGAACTCGAGCTCCACCGGGGTTTCCCGGCCAAAGATCGACAGCAGAGCTTTGAGCTTGCTGCGATCGCCGGAGATCTCGATGACCTCACCGGAGAAGTCCTTGAAGGGACCAGCGGTGACGGTGATCCGATCGCCTTCGGACAAATCGACCTTGACGACAGGTTTCTTCTCTTGAGCCCGCTTGAAGATGCGGTTCACCTCCGAGCGGCTCAGGGGACGGGGCTTGATGCGGCCGCGCACACGGCCAGTGGTGCGGCGCTCCTCATGACCAACGAAGTTGATCACGTTGGGGGTACTGCGCACCGCTTGCTCAGTGTCCTCATCCATGACCATGCGAATCAGCACATAGCCGGGGAACACCTTTTCTTCGGTGCTTTGACGGGAACCGTCTTTTTTGATCTTGACCGCCGGGGTCTGGGGGATCTCGATCTCCAAGATGCGATTGGAGACCCCCAAAGTCACCGCCCGCTGCTCAAGGGTGGCTTTGACCTTCTTCTCGCAGCTCGAGGCCACCTGAACGGCATACCAGCGAGCAACCTGCGGTTTGCTCTCGGCCTGCTCCTCGCCGGCTACAGCTGAATCAGCCGCCTCAAGGGCGTCTTGATCGTTAAGGGGTTCGGTGAGCTCTGACAAGGCGATCAACGGAAAACGAGCTGGGACATCCAGCGGAAGAAGCGATCCAATGACGCGATCGCAGCAGCCGAGAGGGTGACCATCAACAGAACAGCGACGGACTCACTGATCAGTTGCTGGCGGCTTGGCCAAACCACGCGACGCAGCTCAGCCAAGGTGGACTCAATGGGCCCACGGGGCTCCCGAGGGGCGCCAGGGGGCTGAGACGCTGCAGCGTTGCCGTTCTCCGGCTTGGCTTCAGCCTCAATCACCGCCCCCTCAGGGGCCGTGGGATCACCAGATTTGTTCGGCTGGCTGAAAACCACACTCCTCCGTCGCGGGGGATGAACCGCAAACAAACAGCCTACAGAACTGGGCTGAAGCTCAGGCTGCCCTCCTCGAGGCTCACCTGGACCCCGGCGGCGCCTTGATAGCGCTCCTCGAGCAGCTCGGTGGCCAGGGGGTTTTCCAAACGCCGGCGCAGCAATCGCCGCA
>CAJWAH010000072.1 GCA_913020095.1 uncultured Synechococcus sp. | reverse complement strand
GCACCGGTGCTGGTTGGCCGCTGGGGCGTGCCCGCAGGCCCTGCCATTGGCGCAGTACCTGGGCCTGTTGCAGCCAGCTCGGAGCTGTGCCCTCCAGGCTCTGCAACCCAGCCAGCGCTGGAGCCGATGCATCGGCCCCAGGCTCCACGGTGGCCCCCAGCCAGAGCTTCCGGTTGGGCCGCGGCACGAGGTTGATGCCTTTCCAAATCAGGCAACCGTTCCACGCCGGTGGTTCGCTGCCCAGTTGCAGTTCCAAGGCCTGCCCCAACACCGGCTCCATGGGTAGGGGGTGGCCCAACGATTCGAGTAAGCCGCTGCTGCCCAGTCCTGCAGCGATCAGAAGCCAGTCACAGCTGAGTTCTGAGCCATCGCTCAACCTGAGCTGCCAGGGCCCACTGCCATTGCGATCGACGGTTGTGACGCTGGCCTGCAAGCGCTCAAGGCCTTGCTCTGCAGCGGAGAGCTGCAGCTGCCGGATCCACTGCATGGGATCGAGCTGGCCATCACCCTCCGACCAAACGCCACCGAGTACCCCATCCGGTAATTCAGGCAGGGTTGCTTGGTTGACCTGCTGCTTGAGATCGGCAGGGCTCAGCAGTTCCAGGCACTGGCTCTGCTGCACCAGACGTTGCTGGCGCTCCCACTCTTGGGTTTCGGAGGCCAGCAGCAGCAATCCGCGTTGGATGGGTAGCTGGAGTTGCTCCTGCCAGTGCTGCAGCAGCTGCATCGAACGGCGCCGCAAGCGCCAGCCGCGGCCACTGCGGCGTTGATACACCTCAGCCATCAATAGCCCGAGGGCTGCGGCACTGCCTTGGGGAGCCGTGTCCGGAGCAATCAGTTGGACCTGGTGGCCCTGCTGTTGCAGCAACCAAGCGCAGCAGTGGCCAACGAAGCCACCGCCGATGACGGCAATTCGGGCTTGGGCGCTCAGCTCAGGGCGTCAGCGGGGATCATCTCGGCGTAGGCACCAAAGCCGCTCGCCACCCGGCTGTATTCCTTGGTCAGGCGGGAGCCGTCCTGCAGGCGGGCCGCTTCATCGAGCTCAGCCAGAGCGGTCTTGAGTTCAGCTGCGCGCTTGTCGGCTTCCTTGCGGTCTTGGGGCAGCAGGCGCTGGTTGATGTAGAGCATTTCGCGGCCGAGGGGCTGCATGGGGCCGCGAATCAGGTTGCGGGTGAAGACCCAATCCCTCTCGTTCACCAAGCTGGCCAGTTCGGGTAGGCGATCCTTGGCTTCCATGAACTCTTCGGCCTGACGGCGGATCACCGCCATGTCCTCTGGGCTGATGGTCTTGGCCGCTTTGCCCTTGGCCTCAGCTGGAGAGATGAAGCCAACACAGAGCAGAAGAACCAGTGCCACGGCGGCGAGTCGACGCAGCAGAGAAGCCAAGGCGGAGGCCATTGCAGGGGATCTGAATCAGGGGGAGTGTAAGAGCCGCCTTTGCCGATCTGGCTTGCGGCAGCATCAGGTGTAACAGCGACCGAGGTGTGGCACGCCGCTTTGATCCAGCCCTCACCTACGACGCCGTGGTGGTGGGAAGCGGTGCCACAGGTGCTGTAGCCGCTCAGACCTTGGCGGAGCAGGGCCTGCAGGTGTTGGTGCTGGAGGCCGGCCCGGAGTTATCGGCGCAGCAGGCCCTCGGCTCGGAACCTCGCAACATCGCTCGCCGTTTTCAGCATCTGCTGGCAGGGCGCCATCGCTTGCAAAGCCAGCACCCGGGCTACTGGAAAAACAACCCGGATCTCTATATCGATGAGCAGCTGAATCCCTACACAACCCCAGCAGAGCAGCCCTTCCTCTGGACCCGGGGCCGCCAGGTGGGGGGCAAGAGCCTGAGCTGGGGCGGCATCACCCTGCGCCTCTCCGAGCGGGAATTTGCCCAGGGTTGGCCTGTCGGCCACGACGATCTGGCCCCTCACTACAGCGCCCTGGAACAGCAGCTGGGTGTTTGGGGCCACCGCGATGGGCTGGAGCTGCTGCCCGATGGCGATACCCAGCCAGCGGCGCCGTTCACACCTGGTGAGGTTCACCTCGGCAAGACCTGCGAAAGCTTGGATCTGCCCTTCATCGCCTCCCGCGGCTTTGCCCGGCACCGGCCTAGCCGTGATGGTCCGTGGCCCCGCTTTTCAGCTCAAGGCGGTGCGCTGCAAGCAGCCCTGGCCACTGGCCGGGTGACGTTGCGCAGTGGCGCGTTGGTGTCGCAGCTGCTGCTCAATCCCGCGCAAGATCAACTCGAAGGGGTGTTGTTCATTGATGCCGCCACTGGCGCCATCGAGCGGGCTTCTGCTCGGTTGGTGGTGCTCTGCGCCTCGACGATTGAAACCATTCGGTTGCTGCTGCTCTCCCGCGATGACCATCAATCCGGCGGCTTGATCGATCCCCAAGGGCTGTTGGGGCTGGGCTTGATGGATCACGTGTCGGTGGCGCGATTCTTTGCGCTGCCGGCTCAACCCCCTGCTCCAGCCGGCACGGGTTTATCAGGCGCAGAAAGTTGCTTTATTCCCAACACCGGTGAGGGCTATGGGCTCTGGTGTGCCGTGCAACGGTTTGATCCACCATCTGTGTTGCAGCGTCAGCCCGACACCGCCTTGGGCTTTTTGATCGGCCACGGCGAGGTGCAGGCCGATGGGCGTAATCGGGTTGTTCTCGACCCCCAGGCCCGTGATGCCTGGGGATTGCCCGTGCCGCATATCGCCATGGGCTGGCGTGAGCCCGAACAGCAGTTGCTGGAGCACATGCTCGAGCGCATCCACACGGTGGTGGAGGCAGCCGATGGCATGGTGCGGCCGATTGAAGAGCTGCTGCATCTGCCCTTGGTGGAGCCATGGGTGCGCACCAGTGCAGCGGGTTCCCAGCGGCCAGGGCCACCCGGCTATTACATCCATGAATTGGGCGGCGTGCCGATGGGCTCAGATCCCGCCACATCCCTCTTGGATGGTTGGAACCGTTGGCGTGGTTGCTCCAATTTGCTGGTCACCGATGGGGCCAGCTGGCCGTCATCGGGGTGGCAGAGCCCAACGCTCACCTCCATGGCACTGACGCGGCGGGCTTGCTTGCAGGCCGCCTCAGCCAACCAACCAGCGGCCTAGGCAACCCACCGAAGCGCTGAGGCCTGTGGCCAGCCACAACTTGCGGGGTTCGTTGCTGAGCAAGCGGCGCAGCAGCCACCAGCTACAGAGAGCCCCCGCCAAGACAGCGGCGCTTTGGCAGAAGGCCACGACATGGGGATCGGCGCTCCAGCCAGGCCAGCTGGCGCCCAAGCTCACCGGCAAGAGCTGACCGGCCTCCCCCATCCCAATAGGGAGGTGACGGGCTAGCAGTAGTGCCAGCAGTAAGGGCAGCAGTCCATAGAGCCCCTGCCGCCAGAGCTCAACACCAAGCCAGCGGCGCAGGCCGAGAGCCACAAGGGCTGGCAAGGCCAATTCGATGCTCGCTAGCAGCAGTTGTTGGGCCATGGGCAGACCCTCGAGGGCTGGCCGGCCCCAGTGCAGGACCAGCCCGCCAAACAGGATCAGGATCAACAACGGTTCACCGCGCGGAACGTTGAGCGGTAAGCGCAGATCAGCAGCTGGTGGCCGCAGGCTGAGCTGCACAGAGCGATGCGGGCAGGCCTGAACGCAGGTGAGGCAGAGCACGCAGTTGCGGTTGTCGCTGAGATGGGCTGGGTGCGTTCCTAAGGGGCAGCCGGCCGTTGCCAGCCCTTCGCCATCGGCTGGCCCACCTTTGAAGCAGGCGTAGCTGCTGCAGCTGCCGCTGCAGGTGCCGGCATGGGCTCGCAACTCCAGGATCGAGAGCTTGGCGAAGAGCCCGTTCATGCCTCCGATGGGGCAGAGGTAACGGCACCAGAACCGCTTTTCAAAGATCAGCGATCCCAGCACTGCCCCGGCTGTGATTAGCAGCAGCAGGCAGCTGCTCAACCAGGCTGTGTTCTCCAGATGGGCCAGTTCTTCCCAGAGCAGGATCAGGCCGAAGCCGATGGCCAGCAGCGGTGAGGCCCAGTCGTCGTGCTCACCGCGCGGCCAACTGCGCGGCTGCCAACCCAGCCGTTTGACGAGTCCTTGGGCGATCTCACCCCAGACCATGAAGGGGCAGAAGGAGCACCACAGCCGCCCCACGAGCGGATAGCCCAGCAGGATCAGGGGCCACCACCAGGCCCAAAAAAGGTTGAGGGCGCCGTTGCTGGCGCGCTCTTGTGGTCCCCACCACAGCCACAGGTTCACCGCCACAAACAGCCAGCTCACCAGGCCAAAGAGCAGAACATTCCACAGCCGTGGTGAGCGCATTTGCAGGCGCAAGTCCGGACGCCAGCGCCACAACTCAAAACGGCGCGGGCGGCTGACGCTGTCGGTCCAAAACACGTCGTCGGGTAATTCGAGCGGTAGGCCGCCCTCTCCCAAACGCCGGGCCTGCTGCAAGGCCCGGTAAATCACTTGCTCGAGTTCCCGCAGGTTGTTCGGGAAGTCGTAGCGCTGGAGTTGCTTGATGATCCCAGGCGCCAGGCTGGGGGGCCGGCTCCAGCCCTGTTTACGAGATTCCACCCGCACTCCAAAGCGCAGCCATTCCCCCAAGTCCTGTCGGCGCAGGCGCAAAGGCGGCACGCGGATCAGCCGCCCTTGGTTGCTTAGCGATGGAATGGCGCATTCCGAGGTGACAATCACCCGCCCGGGATGCTCACAGGCCAGGGCGATCAGGCGCGGTTGCAGGGCTTTTGGAGCTTTGTCGAGCTTGTCGAGCAGCAGGGTGCCGTCGCCAATGCACTCCAACAGCGAGGGTTCATCGCGATTGGGTCTGCCCCAGAGATCGCTGCCATCGGCATGGAGCAGGGCGCCATCGATGCGCACCAGTGGTTGCCGCCGGTCGGCTGAACCGAAATGGATCAAGGCGGCCAGGTTGTCCTTTTCCAGACCTGGCTCCCCCATCACCAGCACCGGTCGGCGGGCCTGATCCTTGGCAGCTTCCCGCAGCTCCTGGCGGAGTTTGCAGGCATAGCGACTGCTGCCCAACACGCCACGCCGGGTCTTGACCACCCGGTAGGGGGCTAGGCGCTCATAGCGATCCTGCTCCTGCATGGGTGGATGCTGCAGACCTTCAGCCTGGCGTTAAAACGGGGTCCCGTGCCATTGCCTCGCCATGGTTGCCCCAACGGCAATCCTGCAGTTGATCTGCCCTGATCGCCCTGGCTTGGTCAGTGAGTTATCGGGTTGGGTGTCCGCCAATGGCGGCAACATTCGCCACGCCGATCACCACACCGACAGCGGTGCGGGTTTGTTTCTCAGCCGTTTGGAGTGGGACCTCGAAGGCTTTGGCTTGCCGAGAGTCAGTCTGCCTGAGGCGGTTCAAGCCCTATCAGCCCGGTTGGGCGGGGAGGGGCAATTGCACTTTTCCGATCAGCAGCGGCGGGTGGCGCTGTTTGTCAGCAAACAAGACCACTGCTTGCTGGATCTGCTCTGGCGCACCCGCGCTGGGGAGTTACCGATGCAGGTGCCGCTGGTGATCAGCAATCACCCCGATCTGCGTGCGATCGCCGAAGACTTTGGCGCCCGCTTTGAGCTGGTGCCGGTGAGTGCAGAGAGCAAGCTCCAGGCTGAGCAGCGCCAGCTCGAGCTCTTGGCAGAGGAGGGGATTGATCTGGCCGTTTTGGCCAAATACATGCAGGTGCTCAGTGGCGATTTCCTGAGCCGCTTCAGCCCGGTGATCAACATCCACCATTCCTTTTTGCCGGCCTTTACCGGGGCTCAGCCCTATCACCGCGCTTGGGAGCGGGGCGTCAAGTTGATTGGCGCCACGGCCCACTACGTCACCGAAGAGCTCGATGCCGGCCCGATCATCGAACAGGCCACGGTGCATGTGAGTCACCGCGATGAGGTCCATGATCTGATCCGTAAAGGGCGCGATATGGAACGCCTCGCCTTGGCGCGGGCCCTGCGTCAGCATCTGCACCATCAGGTGATGGTCTATCGCGGCCGCACCGCCGTTTTCGATTGAGCAACCCAAGCCTTTGCCGTTGATCGAGCGCCTACAGCAGCACCGCCCGTCGGTGGCCACCCGCTCGGGTTGGCTGGCGTTTCAGCTTGGCCTCTTCCTGCTGGCCAGCAGTTTGTTGCTGGCGGTGATTCCCTTGTTTTGGGCCCTGCTGGAGGGCACACGCCATCACCGCCCGCGTTGGTGGCGTGATCGGGTCAACCTCTGGTTGTTGGCGGTGGCGGCGTTGATGACCTGCGCAGCTCCCTTTGCCCGCAGCGGCTGGTTGGCCTGGCCGGGTTTGGTGAATTGGCTGCCTTTTTTCTGGGGTTTCTGGGGTTTTCAGCCCTATGTGATGACGCCGGCAGCGCGGCGCCGCATCACCCAAGTGCTGGTGGCTGGCACCGTGCCGGTGGTGGTCACAGGCCTGGGTCAGTTGCTGCTGGGTTGGAGCGGTCCCTGGGAAGTGCTCAATCGTTTGGTGATTTGGCACATGGACCCCGGTGGTCTGCCGCCGGGTCGCCTCTCTGGGCTGTTTGATTACGCCAATGTGGCCGCGGCCTGGTTGGCATTCAGCTGGCCATTGCTCCTGGCGGTTGCCGTGAGCATCGGGCGGCAGTGGTGGGGCCGCTGGAGCTGGAAGCAGCCCACGGTGCTGCTGCTGGTGGTCTCGCAGCTGGCGGCCCTCTATCTCACCGATTCACGCAATGCCTGGGGTGCTGCCGTTGTGGCGGTGCCGTTGGTGTTGGGTCCAGCCCGTTGGATTTGGTTGTTGCCGGTGCTGTTGCTGTTGCTGCTGCCGGTGTTGTTGGCGGTGTTGCCTGGGATCCCGGAGCTGCTGCAGTTGCCGGCGCGGGCCATCGTGCCGGAGGCGATTTGGGGCCGGCTGAGTGATCTGGCCTTTAGCGAACGGCCCTTGGCC
>CAJWAH010000071.1 GCA_913020095.1 uncultured Synechococcus sp. | reverse complement strand
CCAGCGACTCCCAGGCCATGGGCCGCGTGGGCGAGGTGATCACCCGCACCTTCCAAACCGCCCACAAGATGAAGGTGCAGCGGGGCGTGCTCGAGGGCGACAACAGCCGCAACGACAACACCCGCCTGAAGCGCTACATCGCCAAGGTGACGATCAACCCCGCCATCGCCCATGGCCTCGACCATCAGGTGGGCTCGGTGGAAGTGGGCAAGCTGGCGGATCTGGTGCTGTGGAAGCCGGGATTCTTTGGGGTGAAACCCGAGCTGGTGCTCAAAGGCGGCTCGATCGCCTGGGCCCAGATGGGCGATGCCAATGCCTCGATTCCCACGCCCGGCCCAGTGCATGGCCGGCCGATGTTCGCCAGCTTCGGCGGCGCCATGGCCCCCTCGTGCCTCACCTTCCTGAGCCAAGCGGGTCTTGATGCCGGCGTTCCGGAGGCCTTAGGGCTGCGCACTCCATGCGTGCCGGTGCAGAACACCCGCGGCATCGGCAAAGCGCAGATGAAAAACAACATCGCCCTACCCAAGGTGGAGGTGGATCCGGAGACCTATGAGGTGTTCGCCGACGGTGAACTGCTCACCTGCGAGCCGGCTGAGGTGCTGCCGATGGCCCAGCGCTACTTCCTGCTCTGAGCCAAGCGATGCTGCCTGAGCTGCTGGTGGTCCAGCACGTGGATCGCGAGGGGCCCGATCGCATCGCCGACTGGGCCGACGCCAAAGGAATCACGGTCCAACGGATACGCCCCGATCAAGGCGAGGCCCTACCTGCCGTTGAAACCCATCAACCCGCCGTGGCCGTGCTGATGGGCGGGCCCATGGGGGTCAATGAGCGCCAACAGCCAGGGCTGCATTGGCTCGAGCAGGAGTTGACCTGGCTGAAGCAATGGCTGGCTCAGGGGCGGCCCGCCCTTGGCATCTGCCTGGGTGCCCAACTGCTCTGCGTGGCGAGCGGCGGCCGCATCGAACCACTCAACGCCGGTGATCCTGCCCATCCCCTCAAAGAAGTGGGCTTTGGCCCGATCAGCTGGCAGAAGACAGCAGCGGAGGTGCCATGGCTACAAGGCATCCCCACCCACCAGTTGGTGCTGCATTGGCACGGCGATCGTTGCCGTTTAAGCCAGCACGCCGAACTATTGGCCTCCACGCTTCACTGCCCGGAGCAGGCCTTTCAAATCGGCCAACACGCTGTGGGGTTGCAATTCCATGTGGAAGCCTCCCCAGCCAGCGTTGAGCAATGGATTGAGGCTGATCAAGCCTTCATTGGCAGCGCTGGCACCTCAGCTGCACGCATCCGGCGCGATCAAGACCGCTTCCAAGTCAGTCTTGATCGCGAAGGCAACCAGCTGCTCGACCAGCTGCTGAACCACTTGATGGCTCAAGCCGGAAGCTGACAACAGTCGCGCAGCCCCAAGGCCTGGCGAATCTCGCCCAAGCGCTCACCCAGGCGCAGGAAATCTTGGGGGGTGAATTGCATCAACGGCAAGGTGCGCTGACCAAGCCAAACACCACGCCAAAACTGCCAGAGGTCGCGGCGGCTATGGCGATAGACAGGCGGATAAAAGTGATGGGAGACCAGGGCCAGCAATCGCTGATGCCAGCGGCGGCAACGGCGGTCATTGCCCATGGAAAAGCCCACCACGAAGGCCTCATCGGCTGTGGAGTAGCCGCGGTTCAACAGGATGTGCAGGCAGTCGTGCAGGTCCAGGCACGCGGCACCCGGCAGGGCCACAGGGCTATCGGGATCTTCAAACAACCAGAGCGAGAGCGGCAGCTTCGACTCTTCATCGAGGCCGGTGCTGACCCGCTCAAAGAGCTCCAAAAACGACAGCTCATCATCGAATGGCGGACCGATGCCCACAGCGGAAGCAAGCGCGAGGAAGACGCACGGTCTCACTTGGACCCACGCGTCTGATGTTGCAACCGCAACCGTTGTGGTGTTTTTGGTGTTGCCCGTAACAAACCCGAAAACTGCCGTCTAGACAGGTCCTGGCTCGGTAGCAAGCGTGACCTTGAGGGGGGTTCGCCAAACGGAACAATCCAGGCAATACCCCCTGCACCGTTCTGTGTTTGAGAGCTACGCCGCCTCCAGCGGCTTTGACGAATACCTGCACCAACCCCGGGCATCAGGTTCCTCACTCGGTGAATTGATGACCCGGCTGAGCGCCATCGGGCTGGAGCAGCTCAACCAGGACCATCGCGGCGCCGAACAACTGCTCAAACGCCTGGGCGCCACCTTTCGCCTCTACAACAACGACAGCCAAGCCAGTGAACGGATCCTGCCGTTTGATCCGCTGCCGCGGCTGATTGATCAACAGGACTGGCAGCGCCTCGATCAAGGGCTCAAGCAGCGGCTCGAAGCGATCGATTGCTTCCTCGCCGACATCTACGGCAAGCGGCAGATCCTGAGCGACGGGGTGATCCCGCTGGAGGCGATCGAATCCAGCCTCGGTTGGCGGCCACAAATGCAAGGGCTTGAACCTCCCCAACAGCGCTGGTGCCACATCTCAGGCCTGGATCTGATCCGTGATGGTGAAGGCACCTGGCGGGTGCTGGAAGACAACCTGCGTTGCCCCTCCGGCGTGGCCTACTTCCTGGAAAACAGGCGGGTCATGAAACAGCTGTTTGGTGATCTGTTCGAGCGGCAGCGGGTGGCCCCCATTGATGACTACCCCTCCAAGTTGCTGCGCATGCTCAAGGGCCTCGCACCCTGGAGCCCGGAACCCTATGTGGTGATCCTCACGCCCGGGGTTCATAACAGCGCCTACTTCGAGCACAGCTACTTGGCCCGCCTGATGGGGGTGCAGCTGGTGGAAGGCAGCGATCTCACTTGTGAAGGCGGCAAGGTTTGGCTGCGCAGCACCTCAGGGCTCAGCCGGGTTGATGTGATCTACCGCCGCATCGACGACGACTTCCTCGATCCCCAATGCTTCCGCCCTGATTCCATGCTGGGTGTTCCAGGGCTGATGGAGTGTTACGCCGCAGGCCAAGTGGCCATTGCCAATGCCCCTGGCACCGGCGTAGCCGACGACAAGCTGATCTACACCTACATCCCCGAGATCATTCGCTACTACCTCGGCGAAGAGGCGATCATTCCCAACGTCGAGACCTACCGCTGCTCTGACCCCTCTGATCGCGCCTTTGTGCTCGACAACTTGGAGCAGCTGGTGGTGAAGGCGGTGTCCGAAGCCGGTGGTTACGGCATGTTGATCGGCCCAGCCTCCAGCTCAGAGCAGCGCGCCCAGTTCCGCGAAGAGATCCTTGGCAATCCCCGCAATTTCATTGCACAGCCAACGCTGCAACTCTCCACGGTGCCGGCCCTCAGCGAAGGGGAGCTCTATCCCTGCCATGTGGACCTGCGCCCCTATGTGCTGCGCGGGCAATCCACTTGGGTGACCCCAGGCGGTCTCACCCGTGTGGCCCTCAAACGCAATTCCTTGGTGGTGAATTCATCCCAGGGCGGCGGCAGTAAAGACACCTGGGTGGTTCCATGCTCTGCCGTGTAGCCGACAGCCTCTACTGGATTTTCCGCTACATCGAGCGCGCCGAAAATCTGGTGCGTTTTCTCGAGGTGGGCTGGAGCGTCTCGCTCGACAACCCTTCAGGAAATCCCAGCCAGTGGACCTCACTGATTGATGCCTGCGCCGACCGGCGTCTATTTGAAAAGCTGCATCCCTCAGCCAGCCCAGCCGATGTGATCACCTTCATCACCCGGCAACCGGAGAACCCCAACGCAATCAGCAATTGCATCGCGATTGCTCGCGAAAACGCGCGCCAAATCCGCGACACCCTGCCCACAGATCTGTTTGAAGAGCTCAATGCGCTGCACCTGCTGCTGCAGGACGACCCGCTGTTCTGGCACCAACGCCTCCCCGAACAACTGCAACAGATTCGGCGCAGCTGCCAAACCCTCTATGGCCTGCAAAACAGCACGATGCAGCGGGACCAAAGCTGGCTATTCGCCAACCTCGGCTGCCTGATGGAGCGGGCCGACAAAACGGCCCGCATGCTGGATGTGAAGTACTTCCTGCTGCTGCCAAGCCCGGAAGACGTGGGCGGGCCGCTCGATGAATTGCAATGGATCGCCCTGCTGCGCTCTCTCAGCGGCTATCAGATGTTTCGGCGCAAGCAGTCGCTAGAGATCACACCAGCGCGCGTGGCCGGATTTGTACTGCTCAACCGTCAATTCCCCCGCTCGGTGAGCTACTGCATTGAGGAAATCATCAACACGGTGGATCGCATCGAACGCAGCACCGCCAACCCGGTTCAAGCTGACTTGCGCCAGGCCCTTGAGGCGTTGCGAATCACCTGGACGACGATGCCCATTGAAGACCTGATCAACACAGGCCTGCACCAAGGCATCGATCATCTGCAAAGCCAGCTCAATGCCGTGCATGGCCAGTTGCAGCAGACCTACTTCACCACCTCCCCATGCACGTAAGGATCCGGCATCAACTGAGTTATTCCTACGAGCATCCGGTCCAGTTGGGACCCCATCGGATCTGCTTGCAACCGCGGCCGTTGGGCTTTCAAGCGCTGCGTAGCCACAGCCTGCGCTTCAACCCCGAGCCGTGCCATCGCTTTTCGCTGTTATGCGCCAGTGGCGATCAAATCGAAAAGGTGCGCTTCGTTGGCAACACCGACCGGCTCGATGTGATTGCTGAATCCGAGGTGATCACCACAGAGCCGCCACTGCTGCATCTCTGCCTGGAGGATCAACCACCCCAACTGCCCTACCCGATTGGTGAACTCAACAGCGACCTGAACAGCCATCTGCAGGGTTGGCTGCCCAATGGCCAGCACGATCCGCTCGCGATTGCCCTGGCCCAAGACGCTTTGATCGGCAGCGACAACCACTGCCTGCGCTTTCTGCAGCAACTGATCGAGATCATCCAAGAACGGGTGAGCTACACCCAGCGCAACCACGGGCCGGCCTGGTCGGCTGGACGCACCCTGCGCGAACGGGTCGGTTCCTGCCGCGACCTGGCGGTGGTGATGATCGAATGCTGCCGCTGCATCGGACTGCCAGCCCGCTTTGTCAGCGGCTATCACTTCGCCATTCCCAAGCCGGAGCACTACGACCTGCACGCTTGGGCTGAGGTGTATCTCCCTGGGGCTGGTTGGCGCGGCTTTGATCCCAGCGGCCAAGGGGCCATTGATGAGCGCTATGTGCCGCTGGTGAGTTCCTCCAAACCCGAGCTCACCGCCGCGATCTACGGCAGTTTCAGCGGGCCGGCCAACACCCCAAGCGAGTTGACCTGGAGCATCGAAGCCACTGAGCTGGAGAGCTCACCAACTAACGCCGTGGAGCTTGGGCAGCGGAGCTGAGTTAGCCGTGATGGCCTTCAACCGCGGAATGCGGCCGCTGTTGTAGACGCGAAATTCCCGTGCCACCGAGGCATCGGCCTCACGCACGGCCTGATTCATCACCACCGAGCCTTCTTCATCGGAAATCGAGCGATGAAAGGTTCCAGGTGGGATCCGCAGGATGTCGCCACCAGCCTCCAGCCGCACGATGTGGAACGGATAGTTCCAAAGGAAGTTGATCAGATAGAAGGTGCGGCCGCCCTGCACAGCCAGCAGGTTGTCCTCTTGATGAGGATGCAAATAAAACTGCCAAGCACCGGTTTCCTTGTCATCGGGAGGACTCACCGCCGGTCCGGAATGCACCACCAAATCGCGGGCATTGGAATCGGCGATGGTGACGTCGAAAAACCGCACCGCTGGAGTATCACGGAAGCGCTGATAAGGAATCAGCTCGAACATGGGCACAGGACCCATCAGATCACCCGGTTATTTCTTTCATTCAGACAAAACTGATCAGGGCGCGATGCAGGCATTGATACAACCCGAGCAACTTGTCATCGCCGATTCACCCAAGCTGCAGCTGCGGCATGCTCCCGCGTGGGTGGATCCCGCCACCGCAACGCTGTGGTTGGAGCAGTTGCAGCACGAAGTTCCCTGGAAGCAGGAATCGATCCAGCTCTACGGCAAGCGCCATCCCCTGCCGCGCCTGACCTGCTGGATGGCCGATCCGGGCTGCGGCTATCGCTACTCCGGCCTCGACAATGTGGTGGAGCCTTGGTCGCCAACAGCGCAACGGATCCGCGAGCAGCTCAATGAACTCAGCGGCTGGCCATTCAATTCACTGCTGTTGAACCTGTACCGGGATGGTCGCGACGCCATGGGGTTCCATGCCGACGATGAACCAGAGCTGGATCCCACAGCGCCCATCGCCTCGCTCTCACTGGGCATCAGCCGCACCTTTCGCTTCAAGCCCAAGAAGGGACATCAGGGCAGTGATTTCGATCTCGAGCTGGGCCATGGAGCCCTGTTGCTGATGGATCCACCGACCCAGCTGCATTGGCTGCATGGCTTACCCAAACGCCTACGCGTGAGCCAGTGCCGACTGAATCTCACCTTTCGGGTGGTGCAGCAAGCATGATGGTGTCGTGATTACCCCTGTCATGGCCCGCCACAGCAGCCATCAATCACCAGCGCGGCTCACAAGCCTGATCGCATCGCTGCGGCTTCGCTACGCCGAAGCTGATCACCGCGGCGATGCCCAAGCCAAGCAAGCCCTGTTCCAAGAAGCCATCTATCTCGGGATCCAGCCGGAGCTGTTCACTCAACCGCAGTGAAAACGCTGCTGTTTCACACCCTCTGGGGTTGGCCGGGCAGCCTGGAAGCAGCCAGTCGCTACGCCCAGCAAGCCGGCTTTGATGGCCTCGAAGCCAACCTTGAGCATCCCTGCTTCAAGGACTGGCGAGCCGAGGAGGTGCAAGCCCTGCTGAAGCAGCAGAATCAGCCACTCATCGTTGAAATCACCACCGGTGGTGGTTACACCCCCAGGCTCGAACTCAGCCCAGAGCACCACCTCGCCGAGCTCGAAACCAAGTTGGAGCAAGCCTGTGAGCTGGCGCCCTTACGCATCAACTTGATCACGGGCAGCGACTGCTGGCCGATGGCACAGCAGCACAGCTTTCTCGAGCGCTG
>CAJWAH010000070.1 GCA_913020095.1 uncultured Synechococcus sp. | reverse complement strand
AATGGTCTTTATCAGCTGAACCTCGCCTACCCCCTTGCCCGGGCTCAGGGCGTTGGACAGGTGAATGTCTACGGAGCTTCCAATCCGGCTTACCGCCTATGGGTTGATCCAGAGAAGCTGACGCGTTTCAACCTCTCGGTGGTGGATGTCATCGATGCCCTGGAAGCTCAAAACCAGATCGTGGTCGGCGGCACGATCGGTGGTCCACCAGCGCCGCAGGGAACCACCACAACCTTTCCGATCTTGGTCGACGGCAATCTCGAGACGGTTCAAGAGTTCGAGAACTTGATCCTTGCCCGTGGTGGTGCTGGTCAGGACGCGGCGAAAGGCCCTGATGGCAGCCTGATTCGCCTGGGTGATGTGGGCCGGGCGGAATACGCCTTCCAGAACTTCAACACCGCCGGCATCAATGGCATCACCGGTCATCCCTGCATCGGCTTTGGGGTGGTGCAGCTGCCGGGGAGCAATGCCATCTCCACAGCCAAGGCAGTGGAGAAAGTGCTGGATCAGTTCCGCAGCACCCTGCCCCCAGGGGTGCAACTCGAGAAGGTGTTTGACCAGACCGACTTCATCAATGCGTCCATCTATGGAGCGCTTGATGCACTCCGTGATGCCGTGGTGCTGGTCCTACTGATCATCTTCCTGTTCTTGCAGGACTGGAAAGCCACGATGGTGCCAGCGTTGGCGCTGCCAATTGCCCTGTTGGGTGCCTTGGTATTCGTCAAGGTGTTTGGCTTTTCGATCAACGAGCTCACCTTGCTGGGGATCATCCTGGCGACAGGCCTGGTGGTGGATGACGCCATCGTTGTGGTGGAGGCGGTGGCGGCTCGCATTGAAGCTGGCGACAAGCCCTTCGCGGCTGCCTCCAATGCGATGAAAGAGCTGACCGGAGCCATTCTCGCCACCGCCTTGGTGCTGATGGCTGTGTTTGTACCGGTGACCTTCTTCCCTGGAGCAACTGGCGTGATTTATCGCCAGTTCGCCTTAACGATCGTGTTCTCGATCATCGTCAGCACCTTCAACGCCATCTCCGGTAAGCCGCTGCAATCAGCTCTGCTACTCGGTGGAGGCAAGACCGAAGTGGGAGGTCGACGTTGGCTCTGGATTGGCGCCATCTTCGGCGGGGTTTACGGTTTCCTGTTCGGCGGTGTGCTGTGGCTGCTGCTTTTTGCCGCCCTCGGTGCCTTGATCGGAGGCAACCTCAAAATCATCTTCCAACGATTCAACCAGGGGTTTGACCGCTTGGCTCAGGGCTACGCCTCATTGGTGGCGCAAGCCATTCGCTTCCGCCGCATCCTGGTGAGTGGCCTGCTGGGTGGTGTGGTGCTCACGGCACTCGCTTTCCTGACCATTCCAACCGGCTTTGTACCCACTGAAGATCAGGGTTATGGCCTGGGCATCATTCAGCTGCCGCCGCAAGCCTCCTTGGAAGCCACGATGGAGGTGGCCGATCAGGCCCGCACCATCCTCGCCAAGCAGCCCGAGGTGGTGAGTGGTGAGTTCATCGGTGGCGCCGGTTTCAATGGCGGAGCTCTCAATCAAGGGCTGTTCTTTTTTGGTCTCAAGCCCATTGACGAACGCACCAAGAAGAGTCAATCAGCCCAGGCCATCATCAAGGACCTCAACCAGCAGTTCCAGAGCATCAAGGGAGGACTGGTCTTAGCCCAGTCGCCGCCGGCTGTAACAGGATTTAGCGCGCAAGGTGGTCTCTCCTTTCAGTTCAATGATCTGAGCAACGGTGGCTACAGCTTTACCGACCTCAGGGAGATGGCTGATGAGCTGATCGCTAAAGCCAAGAGCACTGGCGACTATTTCAATCTCTATTCCCAGTTCGTCAGTGATGCGCCGGTCTGGCGGCTTGAGCCTGACCGTGATCGCATGGCATCGCTAAACGTCAACTTCAGTGATGCCATGCAGGGCTTAGAAGCCATTTATGGCGGCAGTTTTGTCAACCAGACCTACGAAGGCGGGCAGTATCGCCAGGTGTATGTCCAGGCGGAGGGAAGCCAGCGGGCTGTGATTGAAAGCCTGGACAACCTCTACGTGAACTCAGTTTCGGGAGACCAGATTCCTGTCTCCGAGCTGGTCACCGTCAAGCTCGATAGCGCCCCTCCGATCATTAATCACTACGACCTCTACCGCACGGTGCTGATCCAGGGGGTCAATGCGCTGGGCAAGAGCAGTGGCCAGGCGATCGACACGCTGCAGTCGACTTTCAAACAGATGAATTTCGCCAACATCGGCATGGCCTGGTCTGCTCTGAGCCGCTCCGAGGTGGCTGCCGGATCGCTGGCAGCGCTGGTTTTTGCGCTGGGCTTGGTTGTGGTCTATCTGGTTCTGTCGGCCCAGTACGGCAGTTACATCGATCCGCTGGTGATTCTGATGACCGTTCCCCTGGCGATCCTTGGTGCTCTGATCTTTCTGGTGCTTCGCGGCCAAGTCAACAATGTCTATGCCCAGGTGGGACTGGTCACCCTGATCGGCCTGGCCGCCAAAAACGGCATTCTCATCGTGGATATGGCGAATCAGCGTATGGAGGCTGGGATGGATGTGATCGAAGCGGCCAGTAGCGCTGCGCAGTCGCGTCTACGCCCGATCCTGATGACAGCAGCTGCGGCACTCTCGGGCTTTTTCCCGCTGGTTGTGGCCTCTGGTGCGGGGGCTTTGAGTCAGCGCTCCATCGGTGCTGTCATTTTCGGTGGTCTGCTGGTGGCCACAGTGCTGAGCTTGTTTGTGGTTCCAGCGTTTTACGTGCTGATGAAAAAGCTGGAGGCCAACTGGTTCCCGGCCAGTCATGAGCAGCAGGAACCACTGCCTCAACCCTGATGCCGTTGCCCCATCCACCTGGGTATCGCCCGCGGCAGCAGAGCCGGGTTGATCGACGTCGGGTCGTGCTTGCTGGAGTTTTGTTTGGCTTCTTCGCTGTGCTGCTGATGGTGTTGGGCCATCGAGCGGCTAGAGCGCCGGGCTCCAGCCTCAAGACGATGTCTCTTGATCACGTGTTGGTGGTGATGTTTGGGGTGGGGTTTTGTGGCAGCTGGGGTGAAACGATGCGTCAGCTATCTCTTGTTGCTCGCAGCCAGCAGACGCGGAATTCACTGGAGTGAGGTTGGCAGCAGCGTGCCGCAGCGATCGCAAAATTCAGCCCCCGGCCGGTGACCTTGAAAGCCGCAGTGGCTGCATTGGCGCTGGTCGTTTTGGCCTTGGCGGATGGCCTCATAGCTGACGATGCCGGTTGGGATGGCAATGATCCCGAAACCCAGCAGCATCACCACTGCTGCCAGGAGCCGTCCGAGCACCGTTTGCGGCACCACATCGCCATAGCCCACGGTGGTCATGGTCACCACGGCCCAGTAGACCCCTTGCCCAACGCTTTGAAATTGGCTCTCCGGGTGGCTGCTTTCCACCAGCACCATCAAGTAGCCGAGGAACACCTGCAAGATCACAACAAACAGGATGAACACGGCGATGCGCCGTGCACTGGCCCGCAGGCTGATCAGCAATCGATCGGCTTCATCAACAAAGCGCAGCAGCTTGAACACCCGCAGGATGCGGCCAAATTTGAACATCCACAGCACCACCCCGCTGTTGATCTGCGGCACGAGGAAAAACACCACGGCCGTCAGGTCAATGACCCCATAGAAACTGCGGATGTAGCGCCATGGCTGCGGGCTCAGCGCCACATGCAGCACGTAATCGATCAGGAAAACGAGCAGGCAGAAGACGTCGATCCAAACGACAACGCCTCCCTGTTGCAGCTCCCTGCTGAAACTCAGCGGTTGTGGCTCTAGCAGCAGCCCCGCCACGCTCAGCAGGATCGTGCCAAAGATGATGAGGTTGTAGAGCCGGCCGCCTCTGGTGTCGGCCTCCAGCACAATCCGCTGCAGTTGCCTTCGGCTCAATGGGGGCAGAAGGCTGGAAGCGCGGGGCGCCATCGCAATCAGGTGATCACCGTGGGGACATCCATGCCGGTGGTTGTCCGGATGCCGGCAAGGGCATCAGCGGCCGCGATCATGCCGGCTAAGGCTTGCTGGGGATTTTGATCGAGGTTGCCGCCGGTGGCGACATAGCGCTCGAGATAGAGCCGCAGGGTGGCTCCTTTGGTGCCGGTCCCTGAGAGCCGCAGGATGATGCGGCTGCCGTCGTCCAGCAGCAAACGCAGACCTTGCTTCTGGGTCAGTGAGCCATCGACGGGATCGCTGTAGGCGAAGTCGTCAGCGCTGGCGATGCGGCTATCGGCAAAGCTGGTTCCAGCCAAATCGCCGAGGCGATCACGCAGGCCGTTGTAGAGCCCATGGGCGCGCTCGGTGTCGACGCCTTCGTAGTCATGGCGCGAGTAGTAATGACGCCCGTAGGTGCTCCAGTGCTGCTGCATCACCTCGGCGACTGAGCATTGGCGCTTGGCCAGGATCGAGAGCCAAAACAACACAGCCCAGAGGCCATCTTTTTCGCGGATGTGATCACTGCCGGTGCCGAAGCTCTCTTCCCCGCACAGGGTGATGCGTCCGGCATCGAGCAGGTTGCCGAAGAACTTCCAACCGGTGGGGGTCTCAAAGCAATTGATTCCCAGCTGCTTGGCCACCACATCCACTGCAGCACTGGTGGGCATCGAGCGAGCAACGCCCGCCAGGCCCGAGGCATAGCCCTTCACCAAGGTGGCGTTCGCCGTTAAGACCGCGAGGCTGTCGCTGGGGTTCACAAAGCAGCGCTGCCCCAAAATCATGTTGCGATCGCCATCGCCATCACAGGCGGCGCCAAAGCGGTAGTCATCGCCATCCAGCAGCAGCGTGGCCAGATCTTTGGCGTAGGTGAGGTTGGGATCGGGATGGCCGCCACCAAAGTCCTCGAGGCACACTCCGTTGCGCACAGTTCCAGCTGGGGCACCCAGCAGCTGCTCAAAAAGTTTGCTGGCGTAGGGACCGGTGACGGCATGCATGGCGTCAAAGGCCATCGGCCAGGAGCCCTTGAGTAGATCGCTGATCAGATCGAAGTCGAACAACTGCTGCATCAGCTGCAGGTAGTCGTCGACGCCGTCGATCACTTCGACGTTCAACCCGCCAATTTGATGCTCGGCTGCGGCATCGAGGGGGAGTGGGGCTCCACTGGCGATGCGGTAGCCATCGAGCTGCTGGCTGCAGGCGTAGATGGCATCGGTGAGGGATTCCGGGGCAGGGCCGCCATTGGCGCCGTTGACCTTGACGCCAAAGTCACCCTCGGGTCCGCCGGGGTTATGGCTGGCCGAGAGGATGATGCCGCCAATGGCCTGGCGCTGGCGGATCAGGTTGGAGGCGGCAGGGGTGGAGAGGATGCCACCGGTGGTCAGCACAATTCGGCCCAGTCCATGGGCTGCCGCCATCCGGGTGATGACATCAATGGCGCGGCGGTTGCCGTAGCGGCCATCACCGCCCACCACCAAGGTTCCGCCTTGCACCCCCGGGAGGGTGCGGAAGATCGCCTCGATGAAACTTTCAAGGTAGTGAGGCTGCTCAAATTGCTGGCTGCTTTTGCGCAGTCCCGAGGTGCCCGGCTTTTGGTCTTGAAACGCTTCTGGCAGCTTGATCTGCTGCACGGAGAACTCAGTGCTGGGTGAGGAAAGCGTCACGGCAAGCCGTAAGGGCGCCTCAACTTAAAGCGATTTTCTCTCTAGCTTGGATATATACCTGACACCACAGCAATGGCACGCCGACTTCTGCTCAGCAGCCTTGGTTGGTTCGCTCTGCTTGCAACACCGGCGATCGCAGCGCCAGACACCACTTGGGCTGAAGCGGTGCAGCAGGGGCGCGAGGCCTCTCAAGCGGTTCTGGGCCGCACGGGCACTGAAACCTGCCTGCAGGGAAAGATGATCAATGCCCTGATCGAGGTGTCCAATCGCTGTGATGAGGGCGATGGCAATCCCGAGCTTTGTGAGTTGGCGGAAGCCAACGTGCTCAGCGGTGTTCAGCCCCTCTCAGTGCTCGATCAGGTCTCCAGCGACTTCCTCAAGCTGACCTCAGCCCAGCCATAAGGCTCAATTGAGCAGATCGAGAACGTTGATCTTGTTGTCGTCAACCTTGTTGTTATCCAGTTCGCCATAAACAGGACGCGGGTCTTCTTTGCCTTTGCAGAAGTCCATCGTGTCGCGTGCCAGGCTCACCAGCTGGTCTTTGCGCTCAAAGGAGTTGGTCGCAGCCGTCTTGGCTTCTTGAGTCACGGCAAAGGCCGCGTCTTTGCAGAGCGCCGTCACAAAGGGGCGATCCATCAGCTCGTCGGCCAATTGGCGGGCGGCGAGGCAGCCCGGCTCTTGATTGCGCCGCGCACATTCGACGATGGCGAAATAGGTGGGCTTGAGTTCGTCTCGGGTGAGTGGCTCCGCGAGCGGGTCAACCTGAGGCTGAGCCATCGCTGCGGATGGGATAAGCAGCAAAGAGGCTGCTGCGCTCAGTAAGCCAAGGTTCATGGTCTTGGAGCAGCGTTCCTGGCCAGAGCAGTGTCCCATCAATGGGCGGGTTGCTCATCGCCGATGCGCTCAAACAAGTCGAGGCTTTCCTCGTTGAGGCCTTCCACCTCCACTTGTGAACCGCCCTTGCGCAGTTTGCGGATCAATTGATTGAGGGCGCCCACGCCGCTTTGATCCCAGATGTGGGCGTTCGACATGTCGATGGTGATGTTGGCGGGGTGCTCGTGCACATCAAAACCCTGCAAGAAATAGATCTTGCTGACAAAGAACAGCTGCCCCCTCACTACATAGCGGCGGGCATCGGGGCCCATCTCTTCGACATCAACGCGGATTACCTTGGCCACCTTGCGGCTGAACAAGATGGCGGCCAGCGCCACACCGGCCAGCACACCCAAGGCCAGGTTGTGGGGGGTGGTGAGCATGGTGACGGCAAAGGTCATCAGCATCACCGAGGTGTCGCTCACCGGGATGCGGGCCAAGCGGCGCAGGCCGGCCATATCGGCTGTGCTGATGGCGATGCTGATCATCACGGCCACCAAGGCCGCCATCGGGATTTGCTCGAGCCAGGGCCGAGCCAACAGGATCATCGCCAGCAAGCTGACGCCTGAGAAGAAGGTGGAGAGGCGGGTGCGGCCGCCGTTGTCGATGTTCATCACCGATTGGCCCACCAGGGCGCAGCCGGCCATGCC
>CAJWAH010000069.1 GCA_913020095.1 uncultured Synechococcus sp. | reverse complement strand
TATTGAAGCCACTGCAGCGATGTGTCCTGCGCCATCGCGGTAACGCCAGCGGCTGGCGGTGCCGTGTTGGGGCCGCCCTAACGGTTCCAGTGGCCAACGCTGTTGCAGTTGGCTGAGGAGTTCGCTGGCGGGCACCACCTCTGCTGCTGACCAGCCGTTGCGGTTGCCCACATCCATGTATTCGATCAGCCGCAGCTCCACGTTCTGCTGGCGCGCCAATTCGGCCAGGGGAAGCAGCTGATCGTCGTTGCGGCCGCGCTGGATGACGCTGTTGATCTTGATGGCGCCGGATTCGGCGTGGAAGCCAGCGGCTTTGGCTGCAGCAATGCCTTGCAGCACGCGTTGCAGTAGCTGTTCGCCATGGCGCTCGCCCCCTTGCAGGCCGGCCATGCGGCTCACGCTGGCCCCGGTGGCCCCATCGAGGCTGATGGTGATGCGATCCAGGCCCGCTTGTTTGAGTTGCTCGGCTCGGCAACCGTCCAGCAGCGTGCCATTGGTGGTTAGGGCCACCTCCTGCAGATGATGCAACGGGTCGTGGCGGCTGTTGCGGCCCTGCTGAATCGTTTGCAGCAGCTCATCCAATTCAGGGGCGAGTAGCGGTTCTCCGCCCGTGAGCCGCAGGGTGGTCAGGCCCAGTTCGCAGCAGGCACGGATCAGCTGCAGCCGTTGGTGCAGCGAAAGGCGTGTGTCCTCGCCGCCATCGGGTTGGCAGTACGGGCAAGACAGATTGCAGCGGGCCGTCAGCGACAGCCGCAACACCCCCAAGGGCCTGTTGTGTTGATCAATCAATCGCCCTGGAGTCGTCATTGGGGTGATTGCAGTTGCGCAGTTGCCCTGGCGGCAGGCTCACGGCTCGGTAGGGGATTTGCTCGAGCCAGGCCATCCAACTGTTGTGACCGGCGGCGAGTGTTTCCAGCATGGATTGGCGTTGTTTGCTTCCGCCCGGATAAATGCCCAGCAGGGGCTGCAGGCGTTCGCCGTCGTGGGCTACGGCTGCTGCAGTGGGTTGCTGCTGCCAGCTGCTGATGAGTTGCTGTAAGCCATCAGCCTGCAGATCGGGCATGTCCACTGGTGCGATCAGCAGGGCTTGCTGCTGATCGGCGGGAAACACCGGTGCAATGGCTTGAAGCGGGCCTGCTCCTGGTGTGGCATCGCGCTGCACGCTCACCCCGTGGCTTGTTTGCAGCAGCTGTTCATGGCTGCGGTGGATGGTGAGCACCAGCACCGGGAGATCCAGGCTGTTGAGCAGGCCCGTGATGTGCTCCAACCAGGTGCCGCCAGCGGCATGGGGAAGCAAGGCCTTATCCCGGCCCATGCGCCGGCTGGCCCCACCGCTGAGAACAATGGCTTGTAGTGCAATTTTGGTAGCCATTACAACAGTTTGATGGTCAACACTTCGCGGGTCCTGGTGAAAACGTTCGGCATGAACTGCTTGATGTTTACTTTGTATCATTAAGTACTTTTAAGAGACCCCCAAGCTGATCCAATAACGGGGTGGGCGACTTGTTTTGGTAACGCCCTAAATCCGCTGCCCGAGCATTCCATTTTGAGCTCAGGGTCTGTTTATCCACCTTGACTCTCATGCTTGGCGACCTTTGGTCGTTCCAGGGGAGATATCGCACGCTGCATCTCACCTGGTTCGCCTTTTTTCTCACATTTGTTGTTTGGTTCAACCTGGCTCCCCTCGCCACCACGGTGAAGGCTGACCTGGGTTTGACTGTTGGCCAAATCCGCACCGTGGCGATCTGCAACGTTGCGCTCACTATCCCGGCGCGTGTGCTGATCGGGATGCTTCTCGACAAATTCGGTCCACGGCTGACCTACTCCACCTTGCTGGTGTTTTCGGTCATCCCTTGTTTGATGTTTGCGTCCGCGCAAGATTTCAACCAGTTGGTGGTGTCTCGCCTGCTGCTTTCCATCGTTGGTGCTGGCTTTGTGATCGGCATCCGCATGGTGGCCGAATGGTTCCCGCCCAAAGAAATCGGTTTGGCTGAGGGCATCTATGGCGGTTGGGGCAACTTTGGCTCCGCGTTCTCTGCCTTGGCTCTGGTTGGTGTGGCCGGTTGGCTGTCCTTCTCAGGTGGTTTTGAGCTGCCCACCGGTGCGGTCTTGAACTGGCGCGGTGCCATTGCCCTAACCGGCATCATCTCGGCTGTTTATGGCGTTATTTATTACTGCAACGTCGAAGATACTCCGCCTGGAAAGGTGTATCAGCGTCCCGAAAAAACAGCTGGTCTTGAAGTCACCTCCATGCGTGATTTCTGGGGTTTGCTTGGCATGAATGTGCCTTTCGCGGCCATTCTTTGTGTTCTCTGCTGGCGCCTTCAGAAGGTTGGATTCCTCAATGCTTCCACCTATCCATTGGCTCTCTTGGCAGTTTTGGTGTGGTTTGCCTTCCAGACCTGGGGGATCGTTCGCACCAACCGTGAGCTGATCATGGGCACCAAGGAATATCCCAAGGAAGATCGCTACGAGTTCAAACAGGTGGCGATCCTTGAGCTCACCTACATCGTCAACTTTGGTTCTGAACTGGCGGTGGTCTCGATGCTGCCCACCTTCTTTGAAACCACCTTTGACCTGCCCAAGGCCACCGCTGGAATCCTGGCCTCTTGCTTTGCTTTTGTGAATCTGGTGGCCCGCCCTGCAGGTGGCTTGATCTCCGATCGCCTGGGTTCCCGTAAAAACACCATGGGCTTCCTCACCTTCGGCTTAGGTGTTGGTTATCTGATCATGAGCATGATCAAGCCCGGCACCTTCACCGGTTCCACCGGCATTGCTGTTGCTGTGTTGATCACGATGCTGGCCTCCTTCTTTGTTCAGGCCGGTGAAGGAGCCACCTTTGCTTTGGTGCCTCTGGTGAAGCGTCGCGTTACTGGCCAGGTGGCTGGTTTGGTCGGCGCCTACGGCAACGTCGGCGCGGTGACTTACCTCACGATCTTCAGCTTGCTGCCCATGTGGATGGGTGGTGGCGCTGAGCCCACACCTGAGATCATTGCTTCCTCCAACAGTGCCTTCTTCCAGGTGCTCGGTGTGGCTGGTCTGGTTGTGGCCTTCTTCTGCTTCTTCTTCCTCAAAGAGCCCAAGGGTTCCTTTGCGGAACTGCATGAAGGTGAGGCTGCTCAAGTTCAGCCTGCTTCCTAAGCAGTTGCTAGTTCGTGCCCAGGGTCGAAAGATCCTGGGCTTTTTGTTTTTTAAAAGCGCTTGCCGTGGCTGATTCGGTTACCAGTCAGTGTCCTTACTGCGGGGTTGGCTGCGGTTTGGAATTGCTGCCTCCCGCGCAACCGGGCCGGCCCGTTCGTCGTGATGGCGAGGGCCATCCCATGTGGTCCGCCCGTGGTGATCGTGCCCATCCCTCAAGCCAGGGCCAGGTCTGCATCAAAGGGGCCACGGTTGGCGAGACCTTGGCGGGTGGACGACTCAGTCAGCCCCTGTATCGCTCCTCACTGGAGGACCCGTTCGAGCCCATCACCTGGGACAACGCCTTTGATCTCTTGGCTGGACGTATCCGCAGCACCCTGGCGAGCAAAGGTCCTGGGGCGATTGCGATGTATGGCTCCGGCCAGTTCCACACCGAGGACTATTACCTGGCGCAGAAGCTTTTCAAAGGCGCCATTGGTTCCAACAATTTCGATGCGAACTCGCGCTTGTGCATGAGTTCCGCGGTGGCTGGCTACACCCGCAGCCTTGGTTCTGATGGCCCGCCGTGCTGTTACGAGGATCTCGATCACTGTTCGGTGGCCTTTCTGATTGGCACCAACACCGCGGAATGCCATCCAGTGTTGTTTCAGCGTTTGTTGAAGCGCAAAAAGAAAGATCCCAAGGGCCTCACGATTGTGGTGGTGGATCCAAGGGCGACGGAAACAGCCAAGATCGCTGACCATCACTTGGCGATTGCACCAGGGACAGACCTGATGCTGCTGCACGGATTGGCGCGCTTGATCCTCAAAGATGCTGGCTTCAATGCCGACTTCATTGATGAGGCCACCGAGGGCTTTGCAGCGTTCTCTCAGGCGGTGGAGTCCTGGACCCCGCGGCGGGTGGCTGAGGCCTGCGGCATCACTGAAAAGCAACTCAGGGCGGTGGCCCGGTTGTGGTGCCGCAAACCAGCGGTTCTGAGTTTGTGGTCGATGGGCGTCAACCAGCGCCGTGAGGGCACGGCAGTCGTTGGCGGTTTGATCAACCTGCATCTGCTCACCGGTCAGATCGGCCATGCCGGAGCTGGACCGTTTTCCTTGACCGGCCAACCCAACGCCATGGGTGGCCGCGAAGCCGGCGGCTTGGCCCATCTGCTGCCCGGTTATCGGCTGGTGGGCAATGCCGACCACCGCGCTGAGGTTGAGCGGGCCTGGGGTTTTCAGCCTGGATCGATTGCGGCTCAACCTGGTTTGGCTGCTGGTGAGCAGGTGGAGGCGATGGAGCGCGGTGAGCTCGATCTTTGGTGGGTAGCGGCCACCAACCCTTTGGTGAGCATGCCCGAGTTGGACCGGCTCAAGGCAGCGCTGCGCAACTGCCCTTTGGTGGTGGTCAGTGATGCCTACGCCGATACCGAAACCTCCCACTACGCCCACTTGCTTTTGCCAGCGGCGCAATGGAGCGAGAAAGCCGGAGCGATGACCAATTCCGAGCGGCGCATCACCTATTGCCCGGCCTTCCGCCAACCCCATGGCGAGAGCCGCGCCGATTGGCAGGTGTTCGCAGAACTCGGACGCCGGCTCGGCTTTGAGCAGCAGTTCAGCTACGACTCCGCAGCTGAGGTGTATGCCGAATTTGCGGCTCTGAGCGCTGGCCGTTTATGCGATGTCTCTGGCCTCAGCCATGCGTTGCTGGCGGAGCACGGTCCCCAGCAGTGGCCGTTTCCCAGTGGCAGTGAACCCACCACAGAATCCAAGCGGCTGTACAGCGATCACCGCTTTGCCACGCCGTCGCGGCGGGCCCGCTTCATGGCTGAGCAGCCATTGGGCTTGGCCGAACCACCCTGTGAGGCTTATCCCTTGGTGCTCACGGTGGGCCGCTATTTGGGCCATTGGCACACCATGACGCGAACGGCCAAGGTTGAGCGCATTCAGTCGATGCATGCCGAACCGCGCCTTGAGGTGCATCCCGACGATGCCAAGCGTTTTTCCCTCGAGGCCGATGGCATTGCGGCGATCACCTCGCGCCGCGGCACGCTCACAGCTCGCATCACCATCACCGACCGCATTCGCCCGGGTTCGGTGTTTTTGCCGATGCACTGGGGATTCACCCAGGAGCATGCCTGTGAAGCCAATGCCTTGATGCACGGTGAGGCCTGTCCGATTTCCAAGCAGCCAGAGCTCAAGGCCACAGCCGTGGTGGTGGCTCCGGCGGTGTCGGTGATTCGTCCGCAGGAGCAGACGGGCAATCGGCTCGAGTCGTTGCGGCGCTTGCTTAGCCCAGCACTTCGCTGAAGGCGGCCGGCAGGTTGTGGTGATCGTGGCCTGGTCGGGCCAGCTTGCAGAGGGCAAAGCGCTCCAGTTCATCGAGCTTTGACCAGGCGTTGGCATCGAGCTCAACGCCCTGCTGTTGAGCCGCATCAATCAACTCAGCAGGAATGCGGTTGGGCTGTTGCCACGGCTCACCGCAAGCTGGAGGCAGGTCTTTGGCCATCCCATCAGTCATCGAGCTGGTGCAATCACGCAGGTGATCACGCAGTGCATTGAGCTGCTGGCGCTCATCAGGCCAATCCACAAGTTGTTGGCGTTGCTCCTGACTCAGGGCCAACCAGTGGTTCAACTTCAGCTTGAGGCCGATGAGATCGAGTTTGCGGCGAACACAGAGAGGGATGCAGCGCCAGCTACCGATGAAATCGTGCTCAAAGGCAAAACAGTGGCTGGCTTGATTCATCGCAATTTGGTGTCGGTTGTGGCTTATTGATGCTCCGTTTCCTGACAGTTTTAGCTTCTGTTTGAAGCATTAATCATGCGTCTGGCAATCGCCATGGGTCTACTTCTTGGAGCTTCCCACGGTTGGTTTGCTGTTGATCAACGCATGGTTCAGGCAGAGCCTGCTTTTGTGTCGATTTATACCGACTCTTGGGTGAACTGAAGAACGGTTTCATAGTGAAGCCATCAAGATTTGATTTTGATGGCAGTACAAAGTGCAGCGTCGGTCGGTTCAGGCCGTCATCCCATCACCATCGCCGCTGGCTTTCTTGGAGCCTTTGTCGTGGGTTCTTTGGCGGTTCAACTGCTGAGAACGGCTGATCCAGTGGCTGTTTCGCCATCCCAGGTGGTGGCTCCGGTGACCGCCCATGCCGCCAGCTTGTGGCAGCCGCTGGCTCAGCCCTGAGCCAAGGCAGCCTGCACGGCGCCCAAGTGGTTGAGGGCTTGGCCTGAGTTCAGCAGTTCTCTGGCGTGCTCAAGCCCTTGCTCCAGGCTGTCTTCACAGCCCGCCTGCCACAGATAAGTGCCGGCGTTCCAGAGCAAGGCGGTGGCTAGCTCGCCCTGCCCGCCCAGAGCTGCCCTGGCCTGATCGCTCCAGACCTCAAGCCCTTCCCAGAGTTGGTCATGGCCGTAACAGCCATGGTCACGGGGGTGCAGGATTTGCCGCTGCTGTTGGTTGTTGCTGCAGCGGGCGGTGACGCAGGCCCTGCTGATCGGTAGATCCGTGCTGCCCTCCAAGCCCTTCACAGTCATTACATCGGGCTCATCGGCGAGCTTGAGTGCCTCCCAGGCTCTGGCTTCGGTTGGGGGGTGAACAAAACCGCTCACCAGCAGATGCTCGCCCTGGTGGGCGGTCCACAGCAGCTCGAGGCTGGCAACAGGTGGCCGTTTGCCGAGATCCTCTCGGTAAGGAATCAGGCTTTCAGCAGCTGGAAAGTGGTCGGGTTGATGCACCAGGGCCAGGTTGGTGGCATCGAGGCACTGCTGGAGCGTTTCTAAGTTGCGGCCAGTCCAGCTCACCCCCAGGGAGCTGAAGAGTTCAGCGCTGCTGACGCCATATTTCACAGGCATACGCCCAGCACCTTGCAGCACAACAGGAAGGCCTGCCGCCGCTAAGACAAGAGCCGTGAGGGGATAGATCGGTGCGGTGCGGCTGCGGCCATCAAATGGCATGCCAAAGCTGATCGCCTTGGAGGTGGTGTTGAGCTTGGGACCGCGCTGCCGATAAACATCAAGCATGCCGGTGAGCTCTTGGGGCTCAGGCCGGCGGATGCGGTGGGCGATTAAAAAGGCGCCGATTTGGGCTGGTGTGGCCTCCTCATCGAGGATCAGCTCGAGTGCGTGCCGAGCTTCTTCACGGCTGAGCCCTT
>CAJWAH010000068.1 GCA_913020095.1 uncultured Synechococcus sp. | reverse complement strand
TGCCATGCTGATTGACGATGACGATGGTCCGATGACTGTCGTAATCAAGTCACTCGATCGCGCCACCCAGGAGACAGAGGCTCAGACTGTTCAATTGATCAGAAGGGCTTTTGCCACTGCGTAACGCCGGTCAGTCGGTTCCAGTAGTATGGCTCAGACGTTGACGGATGAGTCAGCGTCACCCACTGCTCGCCGAGACCAAGGATGGGGGCAGCAGCTGATGGGTCCCAATCGCTGCCATCCACCACTCTGGGCATCTGGGCAGCTGGTGGGTTCAAACTGTTGCCATTAACAGGCTGCAAGGCCCCACGGTGACCCGCCAAAAGCCCGGGACGATGCAGATCAGCACCAGGACAAGCATTCAGCGGGAAGAGGGCAGAGGATGATGCAGGAGCTGGAGCTCCTCCAGCACCCACGCCTGCGCCATCGGCGGCAGGCATGAAGCTCGAGCGTGCTTGTGGCTCGGCAAATTTCTTTTCAAGACGGGTCTTGGCGGCGGCGTTGGCCACGCCACGCCATTTCTTCTTCTCGTCTGCGCTCATACGCTTCCAAGCTTCCCGGGACCCCGTTTTGGCCTGACATCGTGGCCACGGAGTGGCAGTGTAGCGGATACAGCGAGACATTCAGCGCAGAGGCAAGCATTCGTGAGAGATTGGCTGTGGGAGTTATGGTTTGATGGCGTACCTTCTGCTCACGATAAGCCTTGCAGAAGAGGTTGTAGCCGCTGAGATCTCGCTTGGCCTTTTCCTGAGGCAGAGGGTCAAGCGAAGGAAACGCGAACGCTTCAGCCGGGGCATCGCAAGGGTTGAGGAATTGCTCCAAGAAGTGGATGCCCTGCAGGTTGGTGGCAGCGGCTGCTTCTTGAGGAGAGGGTTTTCTTCCAGACTCCAACACTGAGGCAAACGCAGCCGGCTCTTGCATATGCGCCCAGAGTCGTTCAGCTGTGTACCGGGGCGATCAGATGTAAGTGGCATACAAACCCACTGAAAATATCACTTCAACAAGGCTGCCTTGGCAGGCATGGTCAACCGAGCTCGTTTCTGGACCCGCTGGTGTGGATGCCACGAGACTTGAGCGCGAGCTTCAGCAAGTTTGTCTTGAAGTAATATGGGCACGAGTCGACCCGGCTCACTTTGATGGACAGGCTTGCTCCCCCAAGATTGAACACGCCATACTCGTCGTAGCACTACATCAAGAAAGCGCGCATCGTCAGTCTTTCAGCACTTCGAGTGAGTGTGTGCGCCTGAGCACGCTGCGCGTGCGAGTGCGTGTGCCTGAACACACTGTGGCCTCTCTGCAAGCGGTGAGTGAGCCTCGGCACAGTGTGTGGACGCGCTGGCAATGGAGCGCACTGGGACCTCTCCGGGAGTTGTGCGCATCGTAGGCGCCGGGTCCAGTCCATGCTCAAAGCCCCACTGCTGCCCCCAGAGCTTGCAGGCAAACTCGTTCGCAGGATCAGGCGTGTCACTCCACGCGAGCGCCTCGGTTTCGATCGTTGTGCCACCGTTCCACACCATGTCGATGACGAAGAGCGTCTTGCTGGCGGCCTTGGTCGGGATGATGTGAGGCATGCTGCGCTTCGCTGAAGGCTGCGGCAGGCGGTAGCGGCTCACGATCTTTTGAGCGAAAGCCGGCAGATGCTGCGCCAATTTCTCGGGGTGATGGCGCCTCAGCCAGGTGGCGTTGCGCGTGAAATGGGAATCGATGGAGAAGCGGGCATATTCCAGACCCTTCGGTCCTACTCGCTGCACCACCACACCGACCACTTCGGCTAACCAACGGGGCAACCGCAGGGCCTTGTCGTAGGCATCAATCCCCTGTTGCACCGCTTGGGCCCGCTGGCCTGAGCTCATCACCGGCTGAGTTTTGAGTTCAGCCTCTACCAGATCCAAAAGCTTTTGGCCCCGCTGGTTTCGCACCACCAGCCATTGCCATTGGAACGGCGCGCCCATGTAGCCAACCACCAAGTCAGCGCAGGCGTTGACGTAGTCAAAGCAGCTGAGGCAACTGGGGGCAAAGACATCTTTGAGCTTGGGGGTATCCAGCCCAAAGAAGGGAACGGTCTCGGTGCTGCCGTCGCTGTGGCGGAAATGAATACGGAAATCCTGCATGAACTCGTAGTGCACCACCGTCTCGGGTGAACGGCTGGTGCTCTCCAAAAAGGTCTGCAGGCCTTCGCGGCTGACGTTGTCCACGCAGGGCATGCCCAGCACGTAGAGCTCCTCCAAGCCAAGGCTGTCTTGAACAGCGCGCAGGGCCTGGGTTTGGCAACCCACCCCAATCGCCAGCAGGCGTTTGATGCCACTGCCTGGCAATTGCTCCAGCACCGAAAGGTTGTTGGAGAGGGTGGGCTTGTTGACCCGCGCCGCCAACACCTCCTGGGGCGTGCGGGCCAGCACTGGCATGGGTGTGAAGCGATCGTCAGGGCTCTGCTGCACGCAGAGCACCGCATCCACCAGGTTCTGCTCGAGGGCCCTCACCCCAAGGGTGCTGACGATGCCCGTCCATTGGGCACCCTCCAGCGGCTGCTGCAGCTGGGCGCAAAACATCCGCTCACTGACGCCGAAATAGAGCTCGTCTTCGTTGTCGAGATCGCGGCTGCGGCCGTGGGCTTTGCGCTCCAGCGACTCAAATTGCTGATGGATAAAGGCACAGGCCTGGCGCACGTAGGCCACCCAACGGCTGTCGCAGAGGCCGCAGTCGCTGCACAGGTCTTTGGCCGGACGCACCGTGCCCCTGGCCATCGGCTTGGCCTTTTGATGCGGGGCGAGGGTCAACAGACAGAGATCACCACAGGCTCCAAACTATCTGCCACTCCGTTGCCGTATGCCATGGGTGCCTGGGCCGATCTCCGCCGCAGCACACGCATTGTTTGGCGGGTGAGCTTGGCCTTTGGCGGCTTGTTGGCCGGCGTGTGGGTCGCTGACCGCTTGATCCCCAGGCAAACGATCTCGCTCGATGAGCAGCGGCCTGCCATCAGCCGCCTGGCCGAACCACCGGGCCAAGCGCAGACCGTGCTGCTCTTAGGCCTCGATCAGCCCAACCTGAGCAGCCCGGCCGAAGGCGAGATTCAGCTGATGCTGATGCTGCGCGTCCACCCCACAGGCGGGATGGACTGGCTGCAGATTCCCAGTGAGCTGGAGGTGCTGCTGCCAGGCCAGAACCAACTGGTGCCCTTGCAGGAGCTCTACCAACTCGGCGGTGTAGCCCTCACCAGCGATGTGGTGAGCCAACTGCTGGGGGGCTCTGGCGAGCCCTTGCGGCCCGACCGCTACGCACTAATTCCCATGAGCAGCCTCAGCGCAGCGATTGATGCCGCTGGCGGCATCCCGTTCCTGCTGCAAACCCCATTGCGCTACCAGGACAAAGCCGGAGGCCTCAACATCAATCTCGAAGCCGGCCAGCAATGGCTCAGCGGCGAGCAGGCCCTGCAGCTGCTGCGCCTGCGCGGCACCGGCAGTGAAGGGGCACGGCGCCAACGCCAACAGGAACTGCTGTTGCCGATAGCTGAGCGGCTTGGCGATCCAGCCGTGGTGCCCTTGCTACCCGAATTGCTGCAGGAGCTCAACAACACCAGCAGCACCAACCTCTCCAAAGGTGAAATCCTGAGCCTGCTGGCCGCTGGCTTGCAGCAACCCAGCCGCATGCGCATCACCCGGCTGCCGCTGCAAAGCGAGGGGGGTAGCCCGAGGCTGGATCAAGGCCAAGCAGGCAGCGTGCTGGAGCGCTGGCTGAGCCAGCGCCCCCCCAGCGACAGCGACACCGCCGTGGCCGTGATGGGCAGTGATGCCATCAGCACTGGCCAAGCCCTCAACCAACTCAGGCGCGCGGGCCAACCGGCCTATGAGGCCGAACTGCCGCTGGAGGCCCCGCTGCCGCGCACCTTGATTCGCTACAGCGGTGGGCGAGCTGAAGCACTGGCGGTGCAGCGCGCCCTAGGGCAGGGCGAATTGCAACCTGGGCCCACCCCACCGGATACGGGAATCGCCGTGCTGCTGGGGCAGGACTGGCGCCCCTGAAGCTCAAGCGCCCTGGGAGGGATCGAGCTGCAGAAAGCGTTGCTGCAGCAGGCTGCCAAAGGCGGCCAGCTCTTGGGGTTCATCCGGCCTCCAACACCCCAACCAAGGCAGGGCATCAGCCTGGCGATCAGCGGGGTGCCATGGCTCCCCCACCTGCAACAGGCCCAACACAGGCACCTGCTGCTGTTGAAGCAGGGCGTAATGCAGAGCCGCTTCAGCCCGCAGGCGCTCACCCGCTGGAATCAACAGCAGCGTTGGCAGGCGCCAAGCCGCAACGGCTTCGGCCCAATCCACCAGCTCTGCGCCAGCGGAGAGCAGCAGTAGCCGTTCACCCTTGGGCGCCAGGTTTTGGATGGTTGAGCCGGCCTCCAACCAGCGCTGGGGCCCCCACTTGAGCTGATCCCAGGCCTGGGCCAGCGCCGGCATCACCGCACTGCCATGGGGGCTGCAACAGAACAGACGCTCGATAGCTGTCAAAGGTGCAGGCTCGCTTCTACCATCGAAGTCTGAGAGGCCTGGGCCAGTACCGTGACCAGTTACGTGGCCACCGAGCGCAGCGTGCCGACACCAACAGCAGTCGACAGTTCAAGACTTCGTCTGTTTTGCGGCAATTCCAACCCCGCTCTGGCTCAGGAAATCGCTGGTTATCTCGGCATTCCCGTCGGTCCACGGGTCAGCAAGGGATTTGCTGATGGCGAGCTTTATATCCAAATTCAAGAATCCATCCGCGGCTGCGATGTGTTTCTGGTGCAGCCCACCTGCGCTCCGGTCAATGACCACCTGATGGAGTTGCTGATCATGGTGGATGCCTGCCGCAGGGCTTCGGCCAGGCAGATCACCGCTGTGATCCCCTACTACGGCTACGCCCGCGCTGATCGCAAAACAGCAGGCCGTGAGTCGATCACCGCCAAGTTGGTGGCCAACCTGCTGAAGGAATCCGGGGTCAACCGCGTGCTGGCGATGGACCTGCACTCAGCCCAGATCCAGGGTTATTTCGACATTCCTTGCGATCACATCTACGGCGCTCCGGTGCTGGTGGATTACTTGGCCACCCGCGATCTCGGCGAAGTGGTGGTGGTCTCACCCGATGTGGGTGGCGTGGCCCGCGCCAGGGCCTTCGCCAAGCGCATGGACGACGCTCCTCTGGCCATCATCGACAAGCGCCGCTCCGCCCACAACGTGGCCGAAAGCCTCACCGTGATTGGTGATGTGAGCGGCAAAACCGCCGTGTTGGTGGACGACATGATCGACACCGGCGGCACGATCTCCCAAGGGGCCAAGCTGCTGCGTCAGCAAGGGGCCAAGCGGGTGATCGCCTGCGCCACCCATGCCGTGTTCTCACCCCCTGCCGTTGAGCGGCTCTCTGAGCCCGGCTTGTTTGAAGAGGTGGTGGTCACCAACAGCATCCCAGTGGCACCGGAGGACCGCTTCCCGCAGCTGCAGATGCTCTCGGTCGCCAACATGCTCGGCGAAACCATCTGGCGGATTCACGAGGAGAGCTCGGTCAGCTCGATGTTTCGGTGACACGGTTGCGCCGGTTCAGCGCCTGTGGGCTGCTGGCCAGCTTGGCCCTGAGCCTGATCTCCGCTCCAGTCCGCGCCGACTTCCGCCGCGTGGGGGTGTGGCTCACCAACAGCCCCAGCCCGCTGTACTACGACCCAAAGCGCATCGAGCGTGCTGTGCAGCAGCTTGATGCCGCTGGGTTCAACACGCTCTACCCCAATGTGTGGAGCAGGGGCGCCACCTTCCACCGCAGCCGCTGGGCACCGATGGAGCCCCAACTGCAGCGCGATGCCCCTGATCTGGATCCCATCTGCCGCCTGACCCGCAGCGCCCAGCAGCGGGGCATGCAGGTGATCCCCTGGTTTGAATACGGGCTGATGGAGCCCGCTGATGCGGCGGTGGTGCAGCAAAACCCCGAGTGGGTGCTGAAGCGCTCCGATGGCTCAAGCCTCTACGCCATGCATGGCGCCAACCTCAAAACCTCGCCCCTCAAAGACCTGCGGGTGTGGCTCAATCCCGCCCATCCAGGGGTGCAAGAGCGGTTTGTGGGGTTGATCACAGAGATCGCCAGCCGTTGCAACGCCGATGGCATCCAGCTCGATGACCATTTCGCCTGGCCGGTGGAGCTCGGCTACGACGACTACACGCGCCAGCTCTACCGCCGTGAGACCGGCGAAGACCCTCCAGCCGATTTCAGCAACCGGGCCTGGATGAACTGGCGCAGGGGCAAGCTCACCGAACTCTTGCTCAGCCTGCGGATCGCCCTAGCCGAGAGCGGCGGCAATGAGCGCATCAGCCTCTCGCCGGGCCCCTTTCGCTTTGCCTACAACCAGTGGCTTCAAGACTGGGAGATCTGGGCTGTGCGGGGCCTGGTGGATGAGCTGATCGTGCAGAACTACGCCTACTCGCTCAAAGGCTTCCAAAACGATTTAGGCCAGAGCGCGATTCGACGGGCCCAAAGCTGGGGCATCCCCGTGCACATCGGCATCCTGGCTGGCTTTGGCGGACGCACCACACCGATGACCAAGCTGCACCGCAAGCTGCAACTGGCCCATCAGCGCGGCTTTGGCGCGGTCTACTTCTATTGGGAAGGGCTGTGGGGACAGTACGCAGGACCTGAAGGTGGCAACTTCCGGCGCCAAGGCCTGCGCCGGCGCCACGCGGAGCTCTTTGGCGAGCAGATCCTGCCCTTCTGAAAGCTCCAGTAAGGTTCCAGCCACTTCTTTTGAGAGCTAATGCCGCTGACGCTGCGCCGTCCAACGACGTCACAGCAGTGGTCCACGCGGTTGCTCGATGGGCTGCTGTTTCTGGCAGCAGCCACCGCTTTGATCTGGAGCCTGCCGATTCGCACCCCCTGGATCGGCCTTGACCCGGGCTGGGTGGAGTCGCTTGTTCAGGCCACCGATGCCGGCCGCCTCTATGGCAGCGATGTGGTCTTCACCTTTGGCCCGTACCACCAGCTCTACACAGGTCAGGTCAGCGAGAACCTCAATTTCTTTTTGCTAGGCCGCTGGCTCTATGGCCTGGGCTGGGGGGCCGCGATGCTCAGCCTGCGCCGGCAAATCGGTCATCCCCTGAGCTGGCTAATGCTGCTGGTGCTCGCCTTTTTGACCTCCCAACGGCTGGATGCGCTCTTCAACAGCTTCTGCCTGATCGTCAGCCTCACAGCGCTCTGCCGCATCCGCCAAGAAACCCTTCCCTTAGTCAGTTATTTGCTGCAACTCAGCACCCTTTTGCTTGGAGTTCTAATCAAGTTGTCGTTTGTAGCGCTGGCCGCTCCAACGATCCTGGTGT
>CAJWAH010000067.1 GCA_913020095.1 uncultured Synechococcus sp. | reverse complement strand
ACCAGGTGGCCGGTGAGTGCGGCCTCCAGCGCGGTTTTGGCCGTCTCCAGATCGCGCGTTTCCCCCACCAGCAACACATCGGGGTCTTGGCGCATGAAGGCCCTCAGGGCCTTGGCGAAGTCCACCCCCTTCTCCCGGTTGACCTGGGTTTGCGTGATCCCAGCCAGGGTGTATTCGATCGGGTCTTCCACCGTGGAGATGTTCAGCCCTGGATCGTTGCGCTCGGCCAGCAGCGAGTAGAGGGTGGTGGATTTCCCTGAGCCGGTTGGGCCTGTGACGAGCAGGATTCCGTAGGGCTTGCTGCCCATGTCCCGCACCTCGGCCAAGGCCTGGGAGTCGGTGATCAGCAGATCCAGCCCCAGTTCGGTGGCACTGGAATCCAGCAGCCGCAGCACAATTTTTTCGCCGAAGCGGCTCGGCAGCACGCTGACGCGGAAATCAACGGTGTTGCCTTGATACCGCCGGCGAATGCGGCCGTCTTGGGGTTGGCGGCGCTCGGCGATGTCCAGGTCCGCCATGATTTTGAAGCGGCTGGTGAGTGCCGGAATCACCTTGGCCGGCAGGGTTTCAAAGGCGTTCTGCAGCACGCCATCAAGCCGCAGCCGCACATGCAGTCCGTCCTCCTGCGGTTCGATATGGATGTCGCTGGCCTGGCGGCTGAGGGCTTGCACCAAGATGCGATCCGCCAGCTGGATCACCGGCGAGGCGTCGCGATCGTTGGCGCTCTCCACCAGGTCCGGCCCATCCGGCGGCGGCGGCGGCGCAAAGCTCTCAAAGCTGTCGTCGAGTTCGAAGCGTTCCACCGCTGCTCCTCGGACTTTCTCTGCTTTCAGGATGGCTGGGTTTTCCGACCTTGATCCAGGGGCGGGCCTCCCAGCAACATGGCAGGACTGCACGCGTTGCCCCGATGACCGCCGAGCCTCCTGCTTCCCCCTCTCCCTCCGAGGCTGAAGTCAGCGTGGAGGATCAGCAACAACCCACTGCTGAGGCTCAAGCCGAGCAGCCTGCCGCTGAGGCTGCTGCAGCCGAGCCAGAGACCACCGCTGAGGCCCCTGAAGCCCAAGCTGAGAGCGGTGATCGCGCAGCTGCTTTGGAGGCTGAGCTCACCTCCTTGCGGCAGGAGCACGAGACCGTGCGCAGTCAATACATGCGCATTGCGGCTGATTTCGACAACTTCCGCAAGCGCCAGCAACGGGACGCCGAAGATCTCAAGCTGCAGCTCACCTGCAGCACCCTCGGCGAGATCTTGCCCGTGGTGGACAACTTTGAGCGGGCCCGTCAGCAGCTGAACCCTGAGGGTGAAGAGGCTCAAGCCCTGCACCGCAGTTATCAGGGGCTCTACAAGCAGCTGGTGGATGTGCTGAAGCAGCTGGGTGTTTCCCCCATGCGCGTGGAAGGTGAACCCTTTGATCCCACCCTGCATGAAGCCGTGCTGCGGGAGCCCAGCGATGCCCATTCCGAAGATGTGGTGATGGAAGAGCTGCAGCGGGGCTATCACCTTGATGGCCGCGTGCTGCGCCACGCCATGGTCAAGGTGTCGATGGGTCCAGGCCCTGCAGCGGCCCCGGAGTCAGCTCCGGCTGAGGGCAACTGATGGCGGATTACTACCAGCTGCTGGGTGTTGATCGTGATGCCGATGCCGACACGCTGAAGCGCGCCTACCGGCGCATGGCGCGTCAGTACCACCCGGATGTCAACAAGGATCCTGGTGCTGAGGACAAGTTCAAGGAGATCGGCCGCGCCTATGAGGTGCTCGGCGACCCCCAAACCCGCGCCCGCTACGACCAGTTTGGTGAAGCCGGCGTGTCTGGTGCCGCTGGCGGCATGCCCGACATGGGCGACATGGGCGGCTTTGCCGACCTGTTTGAAACGTTCTTCAGCGGCTTTGGCGGCTCAGCCGGTGGCCCCCAACGGCAGCGGGGCCCGCGGCAAGGCGATGACCTGCGCTTTGACCTCAACATCAGCTTCCGCGATGCGGTCTTTGGCGGCGAGAAGGAGATTCAGATCCGCCATCTGGAAACCTGCGGCACCTGCAACGGCAGCGGCGCCAAGAAGGGTTCAGGCCCTGTGACCTGCAGCACCTGCGGTGGTGCTGGCCAGGTGCGCCGGGCCACGCGCACGCCGTTTGGCACCTTCACCCAAGTGGCCCCTTGCCCAGCTTGTGAAGGCACCGGTCAGGTGATTGCGGATCCTTGCCCCGATTGCAGCGGCCAAGGGGTGCAGCAGGTGCGCAAGCGTCTACGGGTCAACATCCCAGCGGGCGTTGATTCCGGTACGCGGCTGCGGGTGAGCGGCGAGGGCAATGCCGGCCAGCGGGGAGCTCCTGCGGGTGATTTGTATGTGGTGCTGTATGTCCAAAGCGATTCCAAGCTGCGCCGCGATGGCATCAACATCCACTCCGAGCTGAAGATCAGCTATCTGCAGGGGATCCTTGGCGACAAGGTGCAGGTCGACACCGTTGATGGACCTGTGGAGTTGCCCATTCCTGCCGGCACCCAGCCCGGTGCGGTGCTGACCTTGAAAGATCACGGTGTGCCCCGGTTGGGCAACCCGGTAGCGCGGGGCAATCACCTGTTCACCATCAACGTGCAGTTGCCCGGCAAGCTCGAACCGCGCGAGCGTGAGCTGCTGCAGGAGCTGGCCTCAATTTCCACCACCCATCCCAAGGGCAAAGGTGGTTTGTTTGGCGGCCTGTTCAGCTAGATGGACTTGCGGGGCACCCCATGCCCGTTGAATTTCATCCGTACGCAGCTCGCCCTCGAGAAATTGGCCAGCGGTGAGCAACTTGAGGTGCTCCTCGATGCCGGTGAACCCGACGCGTTGGTGTGCGCGGCCTTGCAGGGTGATGGGGCGGCCGCGGCGCTGGTGCAGCAGATGCAGCGGCAGCAACAGAGCGATGGCTCGGTGCGGTTGTTGATCATCCGTGCCTGAACCCTTCGCCGCCCAGGTGATGGCCTTGGAGGCCAACTACCTGCGGGTGCGCCTGGATCATCCCGGCCCTGATGGGCGCAGGCTGTTGCTTTGCACGCGCCGGGCTCGCTTGGCCCATGGCGGCTTGAAGGTGATGGTGGGCGACCGGGTTGGCGTCGAGGGTTGCGATTGGATTGAAGGCCGCGCGGCGGTGGGGTCCTTGGAGCCTCGCCGCAACCAATTGCAGCGCCCGGCCTTGGCCAATGTGGATCAGGTGCTCGTGGTGATGGCGTTAGCCCAGCCGGCCATCGATCCCGAGAGCCTCAGCCGCTTTTTATTGAGCGCCGAAACCGCCGGCGCTGAGGTGATCCCGGTGTTGAGTAAGGCGGATTTGGTGTCCGCCCAGCAGCGGCAGCAATGGCTGGATCGCCTGGTGGGCTGGGGCTATCAGGCCCTGGCGATCAGCCGCCATGATCCCGCTCGCTTAGCGGCTCTCGAGGATCGGTTGAGTCGTGGGGTGGCGGTGCTGTGTGGTCCTAGCGGTGTGGGCAAAAGCAGCTTGCTCAATGCCTTGGTGCCTGACCTGCAGCTCCGCACCGCCGCGGTTTCGGGCAAGTTGCAGCGGGGTCGCCACACCACCCGCCATGTGGAATTGCACGATCTGCCATCCGGCGGACTGTTGGCGGACACCCCGGGGTTCAATCGACCGGAGTTGCCTGCTGATCCTGAGCTTGTGGCGCAACTCTTCCCTGAAATCCGCCAGCAGCTGGAGGCCGGGGTGCGCTGCCGATTTCGCAATTGCCGACATCTGCAGGAGCCGGGCTGCGGCCTGCAGCGGCAATGGGAGCGCTACCCCAGTTATGTGGAGCTGATGGGCTGAATCAGCCCCCCAGTCCTGGCAGGTTCAGTCCGCCAGTGAGTTCTTCCATCCGCTCTTTCATGGTTGCGGTGGATTGGGCGTAGGCGTTTTGGAGTGCTTCGAGGGTGGCGGCTTCGGTGGCTTCTTGACCGCTAGCCAACAGCTCGGGAGCTAGGCGCACGCGCAGGGGCTGTTGGTTGCCGGACAGCCAAATGCTGGCCTTCCCGTCGACGCTGCTGCCCTCGATCTCCATGGCATCGAGCTCTTCTTGCAGTTTCTGAGCGTCCTGCTGGATTTGCTGAGCTTTTTTGAACGCTTCTGTCAGCTGACCGAAGTTGGGGAGACCGAATCCAGCCATGCCAATGAAGAAGGGCCCGCCAGGTTAGGCCGCAGCTGCCTGGGATTTGGCGAAGCAACCCAGCCGCATCACTTCAGGATGCAACTGCAGCCCATGGGCCTGCTGCACCACGGCCTGAACATGGCGGATCAGCGCATCCATGTCGGCGGCTTGGGCGTTGCCGGTGTTGACGATGAAATTGGCATGCAGGGTGGAGACTTCCGCGCCACCAATGCGGTGACCCTTTAAACCCAGGCCCTCAATCAGCCGCCCTGCTTTTTGGGGTTCGGGGTTGCGAAAGACACTGCCGCAGCTGGGAAGTTGGTAGGGCTGGGTGCTGGTGCGCTTGTGGAGATTGCTGCTGGTGCGAGCACTGAGCTCGCTGGGGTCCCCGCCTGCTTGCAGCTTGAAACGGGCCGAGAGCACCACCAAAGGCTCGCTTTGCAGCGCGCTGTGGCGGTAGTCGTAATCGAGCTCACGGCAGCTCATGCTCCGTGTTTGGCCGCTGCTGGGATCCAGCACGGTGGCATCCATCAGGCTTTCAGCGATGCAACCCCCTTGGGCTCCAGCGTTCATAACAACGGCGCCGCCCACGGTTCCGGGGATTCCAACCGACCACTCCAGTCCGCTCAAGCCGGCCTTCGCAGCCCGCCGGGCCAGCGTTGGTAGCGGTTCACCGGCCTGGGCTTCGATGAGTCCGGTGGTGGGCTCCATTTGTGATCCCTGCAAGCGGCGGCTGCAGATCACCAGGCCGGCAAGGCCGTCGTCGCTGATCAGCAGGTTGGAGCCAGCTCCGATGAAGCGCATCGGCAGCTGCTCCTGCCTGCCCCAATGCACCAGGGCTTCGAGTTGATCGCTGCTGTCGGGTTCAGCGAAGAAGTCGGCAGCACCGCCCACCTTCCAGGTGGTGAAGTCCCCCAGGGGCACGTCTTTGCGCAGGTTGAGATCGGAGGGGATCTCCATGGTTCAGGCGGCTGTGGCCAATCCTTTTTGATCGGCGCTGGATTGCAGGCGGCCCCAGAGCTGATTGACGTCTCCAGCGCCCATCACCAGCACCAGATCGCCTGCATTGCTGCTTTGTTGAACGGCTTCCACCAGGCTGTCCATGTCGGCCAAGGCCCTGGCTGACTGGCCCGTTTGTTGAACTTGTTCGGCGAGGGCGGCGCTGCTGACACCCTCGATCGGCGATTCCCCAGCGCTGTAGAGCGGAGCCACGAGCACTTCATCAGCGCAGCTCAGGGCTTCGGCAAAACGCTCCATGAATTGCGCCGTGCGGCTGTAGCGATGCGGTTGAAACACTGCCACCACTCGCTTGGGAACCCAGGGAAGCGTGCTGCGGCCGCTGCTCACCATCAGCTGGGCCATGGTCAAGGTGGCGTCCACCTCGCTGGGGTGGTGGGCGTAGTCATCGACGATCAACCGGCCTTGCCATTCGCCGCGCAGATCAAAACGGCGCCCTGGAGGAACCAGCTCCGTGAGTGCCGCTTGCAGATCAGCGAACGGGGCCCCGGCCAAACGGCAGGCAGCCACAGCCGCCAGGGCATTGCTGAGGTTGTGGATGCCGGCCATGGGCAAGGTCAGCTCACCCAGCCTCCTGCCGTCTTCGAGGTAGTCGGCCCGGCATCCAGCCCCATCGAGGCTGAGGGGCACAGCGCGGAAATGGGCGGAACTGCTGTCCTCAAGGCTCCACCAGTGGTCAGCGCTCAGCTCTGAGCTCAAGACCGGGCAATCCCGATTGGCCAAAACGCTGCTGCAGTTGCCGCTGAAGCGGCGCATCGTGCCGACGAGGGCGTCGAGATTGGGGTAGTGGTCGGTGTGGTCGAGCTCGAGGTTGGTGATCAGCCCGAGTTGGGGATGGAATCGGACCAGGGAGCCATCGGATTCGTCGGCTTCAGCCACGAGCCACTCACCGGCTCCATTGCGGGCATTGCTGCCGAAGGCGGGCACCACTCCGCCGATGATCGCCGTGGGATCCAGTCCAGCGCTGTGGAGCAGGCTGGCGATCAAGCTGCTGGTGGTTGTTTTGCCGTGACTGCCAGCAACCGCGATGCTGTGCTGCGCATTGATCAGCCAGGCCAGCAGTTCTGAGCGATGCACCACCCGCAGGCCTGCCCCACGGGCCGCTTCCAGCTCGGGATTGGTTTCGGGAACAGCGCTGCTGACAACCACTAAGGGTGAGCGGTCGACGCCAGAGCAGATGGCGTCGATGGTGGCTGCGTTCTGCTGTTGAAAAACCCGGGCTCCCTGTTGGCGTAGCAATTGCGATTGCGCCGATTGCTTGGGATCAGAGCCGGTGACGTTGTAGCTGCGCTCCGCCAGGATCCCTGCGATGGCTGACATGCCAATGCCGCCAACCCCGATGAAATGAACCGGCTGCTCCGCCGTCAGTGAGAGGGGCTGGGACAAGGCAAACAGGGGCCTGCAAAGACCATAAAACCGTTCTCTCTGCCTGGACTAAAAAGACTCCAGATTGCAGCGAAAACTTCGATTCGGAGTCTGTATGATCGGCAGCCAAATTCCCCAATAGTCGGGATTTATCCCGAATTGCTATGACCCTTCGTGTTGCCATTAATGGTTTCGGCCGCATCGGGCGCAACTTCATGCGCTGCTGGCTGAGCCGCGGTGCCAACACGGGTATCGAAGTGGTGGGCCTGAACGACACCTCCGATCCGGCCACCAACTCCCACCTGCTGACCTACGACACGATGCTGGGTCGCATCAGGGACGCTGAGATTGGCTACACCGAGAACACCATCATTGCCAATGGCCATGAGATCAAGTGCTTCTCAGACCGCAACCCCCTGAACCTCCCTTGGAAGGAGTGGGGCATTGATCTGGTGATCGAGTCGACCGGTGTGTTCAACACCGACGAGAAGGCCAGCATGCACATCCAGGCTGGCGCCAAGAAGGTGATCCTCACCGCTCCTGGTAAGGGCCCCGGCGTCGGCACTTTCGTGGTTGGCGTGAACGCCGATCAATACCGCCACGAAGATTTCGACATCCTGTCCAATGCCAGTTGCACCACCAACTGCATGGCTCCGATCGTCAAGGTGATCGATCAGGAGTTCGGCATCGTTAAGGGCTCGATGACCACGGTGCACAGCTACACCGGTGACCAGCGCATCCTTGATGCCAGCCACCGCGACCTGCGCCGTGCCCGCGCTGCAGCCATGAACATTGTTCCCACCACCACCGGTGCCGCTAAGGCAGTGGCCCTGGTTTACCCCGAAGTCAAAGGCAAACTTGACGGTTTGGCTCTGCGGGTTCCAACCCCCAATGTGTCGT
>CAJWAH010000066.1 GCA_913020095.1 uncultured Synechococcus sp. | reverse complement strand
GATGGTTCTTGGGATCCGATTTATCGCATGCTGCATTAAGTGAGCCGCAGCGATCATTCGAAGTCAGTAACATATTCAAGGCTCTTGGTATAGGCAATGCACAACTAACCGGCACAGACACTTCGCACTCCACAAAAATTGGATCTTTTACCCAATCCTTTCGCTTCCTGGCAACGGCGCCTTTTATTTTTTGCATGATCGGGGACGGCTTGCCGTCGATCGCAATTTTGCCGTGTGCGTCCACGCCCACGCGTGTGGACTCTGGCGATGGGTCGGCTTCTTTGACCTCTGGCTCTGGCACGTGCTCGTGCTCGTGGGTGTGCCACACCTCGTCGGGCAGGTCGGGGTGGCGGTGATCGTGGTGATGGTGGTCATGCTCGTCATGGGGGACGACCTCAGGGGCCGCAGCCTCCTGACGACTCAACCCCAGTAACAACTGCGGATCCACCTGGCCGTGGCTGATCGGCAAGCTCATCACACCAGGAAAGTGAGAGCGCTTTTCGAGTTGCTGGGCCGCAGAGCGACGCTGCTCATTGGTGAGGCGATCGGCCCGGCTAATCAGCACCAGATCAGCTTGTTCCAGCTGCTCATCAAACAGCTCATCAATGCTGTCGTCGTGATCCAGGCTGGGGTCATCGGCGCGTTGTTGCTCCAGCAGATTCACATCGGCCACCACCTCGCCGCGGGCCAAGGCTTCGCCATCCACCACCGTCACCACACCGCTAACGCGGGTGCGATGGCGAATTTCAGGCCATTGGAAGGCCTGCAGGAGGGGCTCGGGCAATGCCAACCCACTGGTCTCAATCACGATCCCATCGAGCTGATCGGCTTGCTCAAGCACCGCCTCCATCGTGGGCAGAAAGTCGTCTTGAACGGTGCAGCACAGGCAGCCATTGGCCAGTTCAACGATGGTTGGAGAGGAGCCCGCCTCGTCCCCATCGCACACCTGACAGCTCTTGAGCAGCTGTCCATCAATGCCAACCTCGCCAAACTCATTGACCAGCACCGCCAGCCGTTGCTGCGATTGCCGCAAGAGCTCGCGCAAAACCGTTGTTTTGCCAGCACCAAGAAACCCGGTGACCACCGTCACCGGTAAACGAGTTGTGGACGCCACGCTCAGGCCACCATCATTGACCAGCTGAAGGCGCAGCCGATGCCAATCCAAATGCCAGCAGCCAAGCGCATGCCTTGATCGCCAATCAAGCGAACCACCGGATCAGAGAAGCGGCGCACCAACAGGAGCATCGCGGCTTGGGCCACAAACAAGCCGATGAAGTAAGCCACCAAGGGGGTGGGTTCGGCGCCCACGATGGTTCCGCCGAGCATCAAGCCATGCAAAGCAAATGCGGGGTAGAGCCAACGGGTGGAGATGGTCCCAAGGATGACCAGGCCTTCAACAACCAAGGACAAAGACACCAGCGCTTCAGTGGGAACCACCAAAGCCTCTGGAATGGTGAGAATCTGAGCCAAGGCCGAGCCCAGCAACCCAACGGCCAAAAGCGTTGGAATCCAGCGGCGGGGTTGATCCCAGCCCACTAACAACAAGGCCACCAAAAACAAGAAGTGGTCGGGCCCCAACAAAGGGTGTCCAACGCCACTGAGGAATCCCTGAATCGGGGAGAGGCTGATCTCCTCCATTCCGAAGGGATGGTGCGCCAACACCGTTGGCAGGAACCCAAACAGGGAATCAATCATCCAGAAGATCCGGTCCGCGCCGGGGAAGTGGGGAGGTTCCGGCGGGCGTTCTGACTCACCCCTTGGGGTTCACAGCTGCGGGACAGCGCCGGATTCACACCGGACTTTCCCCGTTTCCTTCCCGAGCTGATCCCAAGGGAAACCGGATCCTGAAATTACCACCGCCGTTCCTTAGCCACAGCCCAAGCTGTCAGCTGTGGAGAGACCGGAGCGTTCGTTGACCCCAGTGGCTCTGGCGCAGAGCTGCTTGATCTGCGGTTGATCGAGCACGGCATTGGTGAAATCAGCACCGTCGATTGTGGCGTCGGTGAATTTGCTTTGCAGCAACATGCCGTTATCGAGCCTGGCCTGACTCAGATCGGCGCGATCAAAGCGGCTGGAGAAGGCCACCACATCACGCAGATCAGCCCCGGAGAAGTTGGAATCCTGCAGCTGCGTGGTGTTGAACACCGAGCCGCGCAGATCACTTCCGGAGAAATCCGTTCCCTCCAAATCCATCTTCAAAAATTCCTTCTGCTGAAGGTTGCGGCCGTGCATGTCACTGGAGAGGTCTTGCATCGACTTGGCCCCTCGCAGCTCTGGAGCTGTGATAGCTGCAGCGGCTCCAGGCCACTGCAAAAGCAACACCAACAACATCGCGGTGGCCGACAGCAAAAAGCGCCGCATGAATCCCCGTAGGCTTGGCGCACAAGCTAGGTGAAATGCCCTCCTCCTTTCGTGTGGTGGTCCCCCCCCATCCGTTGGTGGCCCACTGGCTCACAGTGCTGCGCGACAAGCAAACCCCCTCACCTTTGTTCGCCACGGCGATGAAAGAGCTGGGCCGCTGGCTCACCTATGAGGCGTCCCGCGATTGGTTGCCCCAGCGCAACATCACGGTCGAAACGCCTTTGGCCAGTTGCGAAGGCCAAGTAATGGACCCCACCACGCCAGTGCTCGCGATCCCAATCCTGCGGGCTGGTCTGGGGCTCTGGGCGGGCGGCCAAGACGTGCTGCCCCACGCGCGAGTCGCCCACATGGGCGTGGTGCGTGATGAGGCCACGGCTCAGGCCAGCAGCTACCTCGACCGCATGCCCAAGCGCATTGGCGAGCGAGTGGGCGTGATGGTGTTCGATCCGATGGTGGCCACTGGCGGCAGCTTGGCGATGGTGCTCCGCCAACTCAAGGAGCTTGGGGTGCATGGATCGCGTCTGCGGGTGATCACCGCTCTGGCGTCCTCGCCAGGGCTCAAAAGCCTGGCTGAGGAGTTTCAAGACCTCACCCTCTACACCGGGTGCATTGATGCCGAACTCGATGCGCGCAATTACATCGTGCCTGGGCTGGGCGATGCGGGCGATCGTCTTTACGGCACAGAGTCGGAGGACTTCCTAGCCTGATAGGGACAACGTTTTGAGCATGGCTGAACAAAACAGCAGCTCCGCATCGCTTCTTCTCAGCGCGCTCACCGGTGCGGCGGTTGGCGCTGCAGGTCTGACTTGGTGGCTGTTGTCCCGCGCTGAGCGCCGTCAGGCCCTTGGAGATCAGTTCAAGCGTCTTGGCCTCAATGGCGTTCCAACCAATGGCTTGTCAGCTCAGGGGTCCTCAGAAAATCTCGAGCAAAAGGTGAACCGCCTCAATCTGGCGATCGAGGATGTCCGCCGTCAGCTGGAGAGCATGGCTCCTGAGAGCAGCAACTGAGAGGATCGAGCAAACCGCACGGACCCATGGCTCCCCTCCGATCCAGCGCCATCACGCAAGGTGTTCAGCGCAGTCCCAACCGCGCCATGCTGCGCGCTGTTGGTTTCGGAGATGGTGACTTCAGCAAACCGATCATCGGGATTGCCAACGGTTACAGCACCATCACGCCCTGCAATGTCGGTCTCAACGACCTAGCCCTGCGCGCTGAAGCAGCCGCGCAAGCAGCCGGAGGCATGCCACAACTCTTCGGCACCATCACCGTTAGCGATGGCATCTCCATGGGCACCGAGGGGATGAAGTACTCCCTGGTGAGCCGCGAGGTGATTGCTGATGCGATCGAGACCGCGTGCAACGGTCAGAGCATGGATGGTGTGTTGGCCATCGGCGGCTGCGACAAAAACATGCCCGCCGCCATGTTGGCGATGGCGCGGATGAACATCCCCGGTGTCTTCGTCTATGGCGGCACCATCAAGCCGGGCAAATTGGGCGGCTGCGACCTCACCGTGGTCAGCGCCTTTGAAGCGGTTGGTCAGTTGAGCAGCGGCAAGATCGATGAAGCCCAGCTCACCGCCGTTGAAAAGAACGCCTGCCCTGGGGCTGGCAGCTGCGGGGGCATGTTCACGGCCAACACCATGAGCGCGGCGATCGAAACGATGGGGCTGAGCCTGCCGTTCAGCTCCACCATGGCGGCAGAAGATCCCGAGAAAGCCGACAGCGCCGCTCGCTCGGCTGAGGTGTTGGTGGAGGCCATTGCCGCCAACATTCGGCCGTTGGACCTGCTGACCCGCGAAGCGTTTGAAAACGCCATCAGCGTGATCATGGCTGTGGGCGGTTCCACCAATGCGGTGTTGCACCTGCTGGCGATTGCGCGAACCGCCGGCGTTCCTCTCTCAATCGACGATTTCGAGACGATTCGCCAACGGGTGCCGGTGATCTGTGACCTCAAGCCGAGCGGCCGCTTTGTCACGGTCGACTTGCACAATGCTGGCGGCATTCCTCAGGTCATGAAGCTGCTGCTGGATGGCGGCTTGCTTCACGGTGATTGCCGCACCGTTGAGGGCAAAACTCTGCGCGAGCTGCTGGCTGATGTCCCATCAGTTCCGCCTTCTGATCAGGAGGTGATCAGGCCGTTGAGCAATCCCCTCTATGCCAAAGGACACCTGGCTGTGCTGAAAGGGAATCTCGCCAGCGAAGGGGCTGTGGCCAAGATCAGTGGTGTCAAAACACCGGTGCTCACGGGTCCAGCCAGGGTGTTTGAAAGTGAAGAGCAGTGCCTGCAGGCGATCTTGGCGAACCAGGTCCATGCAGGCGATGTGGTGGTGGTGCGCAATGAAGGCCCCGTTGGCGGGCCAGGAATGCGCGAGATGTTGGCGCCCACCGCCGCCATCGTTGGGGAAGGGCTCGGCGACAAGGTGGCGTTGATCACCGATGGTCGTTTCAGCGGCGGCACCTACGGCCTGGTGGTTGGCCATGTGGCGCCGGAAGCTGCCGTTGGCGGCATGATCGGCCTGGTGCAAGAGGGCGATTCCATCACCGTGGATGCCCAGCAACAATTGCTGCAGCTCAATGTGGATGCCGCTGAATTGGAGCGGCGCAAGCAAGCCTGGGTCAAACCAGAACCCCTGTATAGAACTGGTGTTTTGGGTAAGTACGCGCGCTTGGTGAGCAGTAGCAGCAAAGGTGCTGTGACCGATCAACCCTGAACCAGTTCAGCGCGTAAGCGTCGCGCCAAGGTTTCCAAGGCAATGCCGTCATCGGGCCTGGGGCAGGCCTGTCCGGAGGTGCCATCCATCCACACCGGATGGCGCCCCTGCCACAGCAGGGGCCGCTCCTCGTCCTCGCACCAGCTCAGTTGCAGCGAAGGATCAACAGCTGCGCCATAGATCTCCAACTCGAGATCCAGAGCGGGTTGGCGATCACCACCTTGACCACGAACTTCCAAACGGCCGATCCAACTGTCGCCCAGTTGTTCCGAGGGCAAAAAGGCATGCCGGTAAGGGGGCCTGCTGAGATCGGCTGCGCGGCAAATGCTTTGGCTCAAGAGCTCGCAGCCTTCAGGGTCACTGATGCAGGCCGGTAGCCAGTCCTTGGCCATTACTGGATCGCTTCGATCGAGAGCACCTGCAGCCGCAATGGACCGGCCCGGAAACCAGGGTTGCTCTCCCCATCGTCGGCAAAGCGGGAGTGGAGGATCTGCAAACGCGACACCTTGGCGGCTTCAAATCGCAGGGGAAAGCCCACGGGCTTCGCCCTGACCACGGGTTTGAGATCAGAAAAGGGGATCACCACCTCGCTGATGCCGCTGGGCTGCGTATCGAAATCCTCCACCCACCTCAGACCACCAGGCACCAGATCTCCCAGGCGTCCGGCTAAGTCAGAGACAGCAACGGCGAGTTTGTAGCGCCGTCCATCGCCTTGCAGTCGCAAGCGCAGAGCCGTTGCTGATGAGAGATCGAGGGGTGGTTGCCATACCGGCGAACGGCAACTCACAAAACCACCGCCTTCGGCCACCACCTCGGCCTGCATCAGCAAACCCTCGGAGTTAACGGAGCACTCGCCACTGCTGCGGCCGCCCATGATCGTGTCGTTCAAGCTGGCCCAGCCACTGAAGCCATCGCCCGCAGCAATCAAGATCGTCAACAGTTCAGGCCAGAGCACCACAGGCCGCAGCATCAGCCAAAACCGTGATCTTGCCTTCGGTCTGCACCAGTTTGGCTGGTGTTCGCCCTGGATCTTCAGCGGGGTCGAGCAACCGGCCCAACGCTTGCTGCTTCCCCTCGCCAGCCACCAAAAACACCACCTGGCGTGCTGCGCAGAGAACCGGTGGTGTGAGGGTGATGCGCGGAATGCCTTTGCCTTCGCCAACCGTGACCCAACGATCGCGAACCTGGGTGGCTGCTGTACCTGGGAAGAGGGAGGCCGTATGGCCGTCGTCGCCAAGGCCAAGCAAGATCAGATCAAATTGCGGTGGAGTGCTGCCGCAGATCTGCTCCAACGAACTGTTGAAACGTGCAACATCGGCGCTCACATCAGCGCCATCGGTGGGCACCGGGTGAAAGCAGGCATGTTGACCAGGGCCTTCGGCCATCAAGCTGCCGCGCACCATGCGTGCGTTGCTGAGCGCGTCATCGGCGGGCACATAGCGCTCATCGCCCATCAACAGATCAACCCGGTCCCAGGCCAAATGTTCTTGGCCCAGCAGGCGATAGGTGGCCTCCGGTGTGGAGCCACCAGAGAGGGCGATTTGAACGCGGTCCCGCTCCGCCAAGGTGAGGTCAATGACCTGGGCGATCGTCTCGGCAGCCCGTTTGGCCAAACTGCTGCGATCAGCCAGCTGGATTAGCTCGTACTGGCTCACTGCAGCCACTCGGTGTGGAAGGTACCGTCGCGATCAACCCGTTGGTAGGTGTGCGAGCCGAAGCAATCCCGCATCGCCTGCACCAGGTTCTGGGGCAAACGGCCGGTGCGGTAGCTGTTGATGTAATCGAGGGTGCTGCTGAAGGTGGGCACTGGAATGCCATTGGCCGCTGAAGCCGCCACCACCTTGGCGAGGCCTGGCAAACGGCGGTTCACCTGATCGGCAAACCACGGATCGATCATCAAATTCGGCAGCTGAGGATCAGCATTGAACGCATCTTGAATGCGCTTCAGCAGCTTGGCGCGAATGATGCAGCCGCCCTTCCAGATCTGGGCGATCGAAGGCATGTTGAGGTTGTAGTTGTTGTCGGCTGAAGCAATGCGCAGCAGCTCCATGCCTTGGGCATAGCTGGCGATACATGAGAGCACCACCGCATCCATGATCGGGCCCATGGCATCGGATGGTGAGCCCAGGTCGGCATCGGCAACGGCGGGGCCTTTCAAAATCGATTCGGCCTTTTGGCGTTGGGGCTTCATCGAACTCATCACGCGCCCATTGAGGGCGGCATAAATGGTGGGCACCGAAGCCCCCATCTCCAGGGCTGTCACCACGGTCCAGAGGCCAGTGCCCTTCTGGCCGGCTTGATCCATGATTTTTTCAACCAGGTCAGTGCCGTCATCGGGATCTTTGG
>CAJWAH010000065.1 GCA_913020095.1 uncultured Synechococcus sp. | reverse complement strand
GCTTGCCGCCGATGTCAGCCAGCACCTTGTCGGGCAGACGGGAGGAGGCCAACCGCGCCGGCACCGCGACCACAGAACGCTGAATCGTCATCAGTCCCACAGCTTCATGGCGTCATCTCTGGCGGAAAACCACTCAGCCGCCAAGGGACCTCCCATCGTGCGCTGCTCTCGGAACCAGGGTCCACCCAGAGTCCAATGCAGCATCGGCGATGCCTCCTCGGTCTCTGGTGGTGATTGCACATCAACGAGGTGATTCCAACCGCCATCAAGAGCACCGATCTCATGGTCACCTTCCAGCCAATAAAAGCGGTGCAGCTCCAGACCAGAGGCAGTATTCACGTAATCAACTGTGAGCTTGGTGCAACGGCTGCAGTTGAGCAGCATCAACGAGCTCCAGTTCTTCTTGGGGTAAGCGCTCTGCACCTCCCCGAGAAATTTCACCGTCTCCCCAGGCACGTGTTCGTGCTGCACACACATGGCGCCGTAGCGGTCATCCCGCTGATCCCAGAGCGCCTTGATGTCGGCGCGGCAAAGCATGTCGCAATCCATGAACAGCGCCCAGCCCTGGTAGCCCATCAGATGGGGCACCAGAAAACGGGTGAATGAAAAGGCCGTGCTCTGCTTTGGATCGCGCTCGCGCCGATACAACCCCTGGGCCTCCAGCTGCGGGGTCACCAGCGGCGTGATCGCCAGTGGCATCGAACTGTGCTGATACAGGCTGTCAATCAGCACATTGGTGGCCGCACGCTCACGCGGGTCGTATCCGATAAAAATCGGGATCGGAGCGATCGCCATTCGCCTGCACCAGGGCCAATGGAGGCAGCCTAAAGCCGCTCCAGGGGCCAGCCCTAGGCTTCAATCCACCTGAGCTCCACCCCCATGGCCGCCCGCAGCGTTGCGTTGGGCAACATCCACTTCGCCAACGATGCACCTTTCGTACTCATCGGTGGAGTCAACGTGTTGGAGTCGCGCGACTTCGCTGTTGATGTGGCCGGCCACTACAAATCGGTGTGCCAAGCCCTGGGCATTCCCCTGGTGTTCAAGGCCTCCTACGACAAAGCCAACCGCTCATCGATTCACTCCTATCGGGGCCCGGGCCTTGAGGACGGTCTCCAGATTCTCCAGGCGGTGAAAGACACCCATGGCATTCCGGTGATCACTGATGTGCACAGCCCAGAGGAAGCAGCGCCAGCCGCTGAAATCTGCGACATCATCCAGCTGCCTGCCTTCCTCGCTCGCCAAACCGATCTGGTGGAGGCAATGGCCCGCACCGGCGCAGTGATCAACATCAAGAAACCCCAGTTCCTCAGCCCATCGCAGATGGCGAACATGGTTGAGAAGTTTCGGGAATGCGGCAACGAGCAGCTGCTGATCTGCGAGCGAGGCAGCAACTTCGGCTATGACAACCTCGTCGTCGACATGCTCGGCTTCGGGGTGATGAAGCGGTGCTGCAGCAACCTGCCGCTGATCTTCGACGTGACCCATGCCTTGCAGTGCCGCGACCCAGGTGGTGCCGCCTCAAGTGGCAGGCGCAGCCAAATCATGGACTTGGCCAGAGCGGGCATGGCCGTGGGCCTGGCGGGGTTGTTCCTGGAATCCCATCCCAATCCCGACAAAGCTCGCTGCGATGGCCCCAGTGCCCTGCCCCTGGAGCAACTGGAGGCCTTCCTCACCCAGGTGAAAGCCATCGATGACGTGGTGAAAGCAATGCCCGCGCTTGAGATCAACTGAACCATCGATGAACACTGACGTCAGCCTTCGGCCGCTGCCCCTTCTGGCCTGGATCAATACCATCGCCAGCGTGCTGATCGGCCTAGGGCTCGGCGGCTGGCTGTGGCTGATGCAACACCGCAATCTCTTGCCCTCACCAGAGGTGAGCGCGGGTAAAACGCTGCTCAAGCAATACCAAGCCACCTCCCACGACCTGTTTCTGGCGCTGCTGGCCCTAAGCGTGCTCACCCTGCTGGTGTTGATCCGCCGGGCCCAACACGAACAACGCCAACAGCAGCCGACACAGCAACGGGCAACCCCGGGCAATCCGCTACTGCGCTTCACCCGTCAGCACCCCCTGGTGCTCGCTCTGTTCGCCGGCTACACGGTGGCGATGGTGCATGGCACCACCTGGATGTATCCCGAACTGGTGGGCTGGTTCAAGGACATCCCCGAAGAGCATCTCCTCAACAACTTCTCGTTCCGCCACGACTTCCTGCGCGAAACGATGCGACGCGACGACTACCGCTTCTTCCCGCTCGCCCATCAAGATCTGCACATCCTCAGCTGGTTCACCGGTTACGTGAAGGTGTGGATGCTGGTGAGCGCCGCTGAGCTGTTCACCATCGTGGTGGTGAGTGCCCGGTTTGTACGCAGGCTCAGTGGACGTACCCAGATTCCGGCGCTGCTGCTGATCACCAGCTTGCTGCTGTTATTCCATCCCGCCACCGGGATGGCCTTCTTTCAGTTCTCCTATTGCGAACGCTTCCTCACGTTCATCCTTGCCCTCTACTGCGGCGCCTATCTGCACCATCACCAGCACCGCGACAAGGCTTCGTTTTATGCCGCCCTACTTTTCGGTCTCATTGGCATCTTCATCAAAGACATCGCCGTGGTGCTGTTCGTGGTGCCGCCCGCGGTGATGCTGATCGCTGGCAGCCTGGGGTTGGTGGAGGGCCGTCCCAGCTGGACCAGCAGCTCACGAGCGGAATGGGTAGAGGCCTATCGCCTCGAGCTCTGGCTTTGCTCCCTGGCTCTGATCTTTCTGCTGGCCTATGTGGTGCTCTCCCTGCTGCCCAGCGCCTTTGCCAACAAGGGCTCCTACAACAAAAACAAGGGCTTCCTGTTCGCCCCCGACTGGCGCTTCTGGTGTCTGATCGGCTTTTGCCTGGTTCGCGCCGCGTCCATCAGCCTGGGGCGCAGCCGCGTGACCCTGCTGGATGGTCTCAACCTGGCAGCTCTGAGTTATGGCGCCGGCTTACTGGTGTTGATCGGCTTTGAGTCGCACAAGTACCTCAGCCTGCCCGTGCAATGGGTGACGGTGCTGGATCTTTGCTTCGTCTGGACCTGTTGGATCAGCCCTGCACTTGAGCGTCGCAGCTCAGCAAGGCTGGCTGGTGCTGTCGGATCGGCGGTCGTGCTGGGAAGCATCGGTCTCGACCACCTCCAGCCGCCAAACGTCGCGGCCAGCGTGAGCACCATCAAGGTGCGTCAACAGTCGTGGCTGGAGGCATACCAAGCCATTGATGCCACCACTGCTCCGATCCGCACCCGGGGCGAAGCCATCAACCTGATCTACAGCAAACAATCGTGGTTCTCGGCCAAACGCCACCTTGGCCGCCTTCGCTTTGATCGCCTGATCGAATTCGACCCGCAGCGCAACCGCTTCAGCGTCGAGGAAGGCACGGGCAAAGGCGAGCCCTACACACCCCAAGTGGGCGATCTGCTGTTCACGATCGACAAAGACGCCAGCACGCTTCAACCGCTGCTCGAACGCTGGCCCACCCAACTGCTCTACCAAGACAACAACGGCCAGAAGAACGGCCGCATTTTCCGGATTCAGCCATGACGATGGCCATGGTGAACCGGCTGATGCTTTGGCTGGCGGGGATCTCCGGCGGAGTTCTGCTGATCGGGCTTGGCTTGTGCAGTTGGCTCGTGCAACACCGTCTGCAACTCCCTGATCCCCTGCTCCCCGAAGGATCTGCACTACTGGAGAACTACAACGGCCTGGCCCACGAACTCTGGCTGGTGGTGCTGCTGCTTCTGATCGGCCTCCTGATTCTGGCCATCAATCAAGAGCCTGCTCCAGCACAGGCATCGAGCCATCCCAACAGCCTGCTCAACCAGGCCTGGACGTTCATCCGTCGCCACCCGATCGCCTGCGGTCTGCTGACCGTCTACGCGCTGCTGATGGTGAGCGAGAGCAGCTGGTTTTACAAGGAGATCGTCACCTGGTTCGACGACATCCATAACGGGCTGCTGATCGACAACTTCGGCCCTCGGCCCAGCTTCATCGGTGAAGCGATGGGCCGCAACGACTTCCGCTTCTTTCCCCTCTCCCACCAGGACCTGCACATCCTCAGTTGGTTCACGCCCTATCCCAAGGTGTGGGCACTGATCAGTGCCGCCGAACTGGTGGCCACCATTGGCCTGAGCGTGGCCGTGGTGCAGCAAAGCCTCAGGCCCACCAAACCTCAAGCTGCCAAGGCTCCCGCAGTCCTGCTGATCGGCTGCAGTCTTTATCTGTTCACCAGCTCAGCGGCCTACAACTATTTCCAGTTCATCTACAGCGAAAGGCTTCTCAGCCTGCTGCTGGCGCTGTTCGCCTTTCACTGGCTTCAGCATCGCCAAACAGGAGACCGTCGCTCCGCCCTACTGGCCCTGATCTGGGCCCTAATCGGCAGCTTTCTCAAAGACACCGCCATCGTGTTGTTCGTGGTGCCAGCGATGGCGTCCTTGCTCACCCATCCACCACGCCAATGGACAAATCAGAGGCGACTGGAACTCAACCTGCTCTGCCTGGTGCCCTTTTTTCTGGCGAGTGCCACCTGGTTGAGCCTGCTGCCGAGCCTTTACCTCGGCGTTCAGCGCTACGACTCCAGCCTGCGGTTCTCCGCCTTTGAGCTCGACATCCGCACCTTTGTGGTGCTGATCTTCATCGTGGTGCGTCTGGTCCAGTGGAGCCGCCAGCGCAGCGACTTCTCGTTCTCGGTGATCGACGGCCTCAATCTCGGAGCCCTCGCCTATGCCCTGGCCCTATGGGCCCTGGTGGGATTCAAAAGCACCAGCTATATGGCGCTACCGGTGAATTTGGTGGCGGTGATCGACCTGCTGATGATCTGGGCCGTGGTCATCAGTCCGTGGCTGCTGAGCCGTTCCAGCCGCAGGATCACCGGGGCCATCGGCATGGGCCTCAGCCTCTCGATCGTGGCGGTGGAACACCGTTTCGCCCATCACTTCCAGGAGCGCTTCACCTCAATCCGCAACACCCAACGCTCCTGGCGGGCCACCTTTGATCAAGCCCAGGTCCTGGCGCGCCAGACCAGGCGGCGCGGTGAGCCGGTGAACCTGATCTTCTCGAAGTCGTGGTTCAAACACTCCGACTACCTGCGCACCCTCCCCTATGACCGCTTGATCTACCTCGACCCCGATACTGGCCTCAGCAAGGTGATCGATGGCATCGGCCGGGGAGAGCGTTATCAAGCGCAGCCGGGAGACCTGCTGTTGGATCTCGACTCAGGCAAGAAGCTCAAGAAATACGGCATTGATCTCAGTGGCTACCGGCAGATCTATAACTTCGATCCCGCCGTCAGCAACGGCCACATCTACCGGCGAGAAGCGGAGTAAACCAGCCGCCGATTGAGTGCCGCCAGCGGCGGCCAAGCCAAGGCGAGCTGAGCGATCCCGGCGCCATGGGTCATCCAAGCAGCGTCGTAGTGAATCGCCGCCCCTTTCTCGGCATCGAAGCGCACACGATTGCCCGAGAGGATGTGGCTACCCGACTGAGCCACCGGAGCCAGCATCGCAGGAGCGAAATCCAGCTCCAACCAGTCACAGAGGCGACGCAAACTCTGCTCCGGCCGCAGGGCCAGCTCCTCGTAGCCGAGACGGAACACTGGCTTCCCGCACCTCTGCAGCTGCCGTTCATGGCGTGCACTGAGACGCCACCAGCGCAGCAAAGGCTGAAGACCAGGCAGCCAGCGACCCCTTTGACGACCATCGCGAGAGCGGGAATGCACCCAACTGCGCACATCCCTCGTGAGATGAATCACCCGGATCTCCAGAGCCGGATCCTCAAGCAAGGGCAGCACGAAATCGTCTTGATACGACTCCACCACCCATGAATTCATTCCTGGACCAGCCGCTGAGGGTTCGAGCGCCGCCAGCAAACGCTTGAGCTTCGCGGGTAGGGGTTGATCGTCATGGGCGGGGAGCCAGCGCAGGATCGGCCCCCACACTGGGCAGGCATCTGCCACCAGGCCGCAGGTGCACTGGCGCTGATAACGCAGAGCCCCGCGCAACTGGGCGGGCCCACGGTGGCTGTCTTTGGCTGCAGGTTTCTCCAGCAACCGCACCGCCTCACCCAGCCCCGTGATCTGGGGATGGGCACCCAAGGCCAAGTCGAGAATCGTGGTGCCGCTATGACCCAAGCCCCGGATCAAAAGAAGCCGTTGTTTGCCGCCGCTCATGCCACCCTCTCCGCCTTGGCATGGGTCTGGATCAAAAAGCGACTGAGATCCTCCAGATGCTGCTCCAGGGTGAACCCCTGCTCCACATGGCAACGGCCTGCAGCGCCGAACTGGGCGCACAACGTTGGATCCTGAAGCAACCGTTCGATCGCCGCGGCCATTCCCCTCACATCGCCTTCCTCCACCAGCACGCCGGTCTTGCCATCGATCACCACCTCAGGGATCCCGGCGTGGCGCGTGGCCACCACCGGCAAACCACTGAGTTGCGCTTCCATCACCGCCACGGGATTGCCCTCACTGTCGCCATCCGCTGCCACCAGGGAATGTTGGACGAACACCCGCACCTGCCGCATCAAGACCGCCACATCAGCCTGACTGTGCACACCGAGGAAACGGATCCGCGGCCCCAGATCCAGCTGCTCCGCCAAGGCTTTCGCTTCCGCCAGTAACGGCCCCTCCCCCACCATCCAGAGCTGGCCCTGAGGCTGGGCAGCAAAGGCACGGATCGTGTGCAACGGGCCCTTCTTGGCCACAAAGCGCCCCACCGATAGACAGACAGGAGGCGCCGCTGCCGGCTCACTGCTGTGGAACAGGTGGGCATTCGCTCCGGATGCACTGATCAAGATGCGATCTGCAGGCGCGCCCAACGCCTGCAGTGTCTCGGCCATGGGCTGGGATTTACAGATCAATCCTTCCGCCAAACCCATCAAGCGGCGGTAGCGGCCGCGCAACACACCGAGTTTGCTCTGCGCAGAGAGGTCCGAGCCGCGGAAATGCACCACCAGGGGCACCGCCATCACCGGGGCCGCCTCCATCACCCGCACGGCATGGAAACCAAACTCCGCCAAGACCAGATCGGGCCGATGGCGGGCGATCAAGCCTCGAGCCACCATGGCTGCCGGCCAACCCGCCAGGCGCAACAGCCCTAGGCGCGTGCAGACCTTGCTCAACAGCACCGCCAGGCCATAGGCCAGGCGAGCCGGTTGGTTCCAAGGGCGTTCATCACCGAAGTAGGCCTGCACCTCGAACGGCAACCCCGCCAGATTGGCGCGCACGAAGGTTTCCGATGCCGCCCGGCGGGTGGGGGCAAACACCAGCAACCGTTGCAGGGTCATGGCTGATCCACCAACGACTCCCAGATCGGACCGACCACAGGCCAATCCAACTGGCGCAAGGTGTCTCGCGCCGCAGCGCCTAAGCGCTCCCGCAACTCGGGATCAGCCCCCAAGCGATCAAGGGCTTCGGCCAGGGCGAACGGGTCATCGCTGGGGACCACCAATCCG
>CAJWAH010000064.1 GCA_913020095.1 uncultured Synechococcus sp. | reverse complement strand
GTAGGCAAACATCGTCAGGAGCGACCACCCCGAGATCCCCATGCAGGGCATCGAGGGGATTGAGGTAGAGGGCCATGAGGCCGATCGAGGAGAAGGTGGCGGCGATTTTTCGAGCCACGATGCCACTTTTGCCCACGCCGGTAATCACCAGCTTCGCTTTGCGATCGGCGCACTGCTCCAGAAGGTTCAGCGCCTGTTCCACCTCATTGCTGCTGAGACGATCGGCAGCGGCGGAGATAGCGGCTGCTTCCTCTTGCAGGCAGCGGGTGAGGGCAGACAACGGCTAATCAGCGGAGCTTCCGTTGATTCTGGGCCCTGGAGGCAGCCTCTAGGCTTCTGATCAGCTCCTCTGTGATCGTGAACCAGGCTCTCAAGTCTGTGGCCAGGGAGTCTGGGCGGACCAGTTGGGTGTGGGGTCATCGCTGAATGGGATTGCGTGCTCTGCTGCGGCTTGCCTTGGGCTTCCCTGCCCCGCCGCGCAGACCACCGCTGGTGCAGTGCGCATTGGCCGGCACCGGTCCCCGTCGCTTGATTGCTTATCTCACCGGAGGGTCTCAGGGTTGGATCCTCGACTTCCTCTGGCGTGATCTCACCGCCACCAGCGTTTGGGGAGATGGCGAGGCCCCTGAGCTGCTGGTGGCCTCGGATCGCAACAGCCTGGCGTCAATGATGGAGGGCGCGGATGCCTTCGTGCTGGTGATGTTCCAAGGGCATCTCCCGCGCTTGTTGCGAGACGGCATTCCAGCGGAGCGCGTGATCCTCTACATGAGTCATGTGCGGATCGGTCTTGGTCTGCCTGATCTCAATCGTCTGCATGGGGTGCTGGCGCTCAATGCCCATGAGGAGGCGTTGCTCAGGATGCAAGGGGTGGAGTCAGAGCGCTTGCATCGCTTTCCAGCCGGTTACGACCCCCGTTTGTTTTTCCCTGGCCGGCCCCTGGCCCAGCGTCGCTTTGATGTGCTGTTTGTTGGTCGTTACGTAGGTTCCAGCAACAGCAACTACCACCAGCGCAAGCGCTATGCGCTGCTTTGTGACCTGATTGGTCTGCTCAGCCACCAGGGCCTGCGTGTGGCTGTGCTGGGTAATGGTTGGCAGGCCTGTGAATATCCTCTGCCTGCTGCGCTTGAGCTGATCGATGCTCCCCACAGCGACTACGGCGCGGTTTATCGCCAGACTCGTCTGGTTTGCTCGGTGTCGGCCCAAGAAGGGGGGCCTGTGTCCTTTCTGGAGGGTCTGGTCAGTGGATGTTTGATGCTCTCAGTGGCCACAGGATTTGCCGCTGACTTTCAGTCCGGTGTGGATGGCATCTGGCATTTGCCACTGAAGGCAGAGGCGCCGCTCTGGTGCGAGCAGATTCAGGCCTGTTTGCTGGCTGCCCAAGCCGATCCAGACTTGGGGAGTGGAGTCTGTTCCCCTGCACGCCAGGCTTTTCTGGAGGAGGCTCAGTTTGAGCGTCTGGCTTTGCAACTGCGCCAGCTCTGTGATCAATCCTTGATAGGCGGCAGCATGGAGCGATCGGATGGCTGATCAACCGCCTGTGCATTTGCCTGGCATCCCGGAGAGCGTGCTCGACGCCTTACAAGAGCAAGCCCGTCTTCTCGGTGGTTTACGTCTGGCTTTAGTGGGGGGCGCTGTGCGTGATGCTCTGTTGCATCACCACCACCTCGAACCGTGGCGGAGCCTCCCGGACCTTGATCTGGTGGTGGAAGGCTGCAGTGAGCAATTGGCGACCTCTCTGCGTCGGCGCCTCGGCGAGACAAGGGTGTCGGAGCTTCGGGTGCATGGCAGTTTCGGCACGGTCGAGATGGTGCTGGATGGAGTGTTATTGGATCTGGCCCGTGCCCGTCGTGAGTGCTATCCCGCGCCTGGGGAGAATCCGTTGGTCGAGCCCGGGCTGTTGCGTGATGACCTGGCCCGCCGGGATTTCACCGTGAATGCGATGGCCCTCGTGCTGCCGCTGGCAGAAGCTGAACCGGAGTTGCTTGATCTCCATGGCGGTCAGAGTGACTTGGCAATCCGGCAGCTGAACTTCCTACATGCAGGAAGTGTGCAGGACGATCCCACCCGGGTGTTCCGAGGAGCGCGTTATGCCGCCCGTCTCAACTTTCGCCTGGCGCCGCAGGCGCTCGAACAGCTGCAGCGCACCGTGGCGGAGTGGCCCTGGTCCTGGCGCCCTGGAGACAGGCCTGATGCTGTGCCGCCGGCTCTCGGCACGCGCCTGCGCATGGAGCTTGATGTGTTGTTTGGCCGCGAACCCTGGCGTCAGGCGCTGATGCATTTGCAGAGCTGGGGCGCTCTGTCTCTGCTGGATTCGCAGTTGCAGAGCGACGGCTTGTTGATGCGGCGTTTGCACAGGGCCGATCGTTTGGGGCTGCCGTTGTTGTGTGTGTTCGTCGCTGCTAGCCAGACCCCTCTGGCCCTGGCCCAGCGCCTGCAACTGCCCCTGCAACAGCAACGCTGGCTCGAGCAACTGAAGCACTTGCAAGACTGGTTGACGCTGGAGGTGTTGCAACAGCCTTGGCAAGGCTGGAGCGCTGCGCAATGGAGCGAAGCGCTGGAGGCGAAACCGTGGAGCCCGGAGGTGGTTGCCTTGGAGGTGGCCCGGGCTGGAACGTGCTGGCGACCGTTGCTGCGTTGGTGGGGGCGCTGGCGTCATGTGAAACCGCCCCAGACGGCCCGGGAGTTGATCGCATCCGGCTTGCAGCCTGGCCCTCAATTGGGGGAGGCGCTGCGTCGGTCTCGTTTGCAGCGATTGGAGGCGATGCGATGACGAGGCCATCGCGCCCTGGTCTGCTGCGTTGGGGGACGAGTTTGGTGGTGCTGATCGGCAGCGCCTTTGCTTTGAGAGCTCTGGCCCTGATTGATTCCACTGGCTTGTGGAGCGACGAGCTTTACACCATCGGCAAGAGTTTTCAGCCCAGTTATGAGGCTTTGCTGGCGATGCTCCGTCAGGACACGCATCCCCCCCTCTATTACACGTTGATCTGGTTATGGGGCCAGTTGCTGCCGCCTTCAGCGGTCACGCTTCGCCTCTTTTCTTGGCTGGCCTATGTGTTCGGGGGTTTGGTGATCACGGCCCAGGCAGGCGCCTTGGCTCGCCAGCAGGCATGGGCAAGGCCACGGTTGGCGCTGGCCGCGGCGGCTCTGATGGCCTTTTGCTCTCCTTACCCCGTGCGTTTTGCAATCGAGGGCAAGGGGTATGCCCTGTTGGTGTTGCTCGTGGCCCTGGCCTGGTGGTGGCGTCAGCGCAGCCAATGGCTGGCCTATGGCCTCAGCGTGGCCTTGGCGGCACTCACCCACTACTACGGTCTGTTTCTCTTCGCCGCCACCGTTTGCTGGGATGCTTGGCAGCGACGGCCCCGTGCCGCCTTCACCGCAGCCTTGGCACTGATTCCTGCGCTGGTCTGGATGCTGCAGGCATCGACCTATCTGATGCGCAGTGGCACAGGTTCCTGGATCGGTCGACCGGATTTCGCTCTCCTGGAAGACACCCTGGCTCGAGCACTCGGGTTCTGGCCTCTACCCAAACTTGCCCTGTTGGTGCTTGCGGCTGCTGTGATTGCCTGTTTTGGATTGCAGCGAGAGCTGGCTGATCCGAAGCAGGAAAAACACGCTGGGCAGAAGATCGGCTTAGCGGATTCCAGCGGCTTGATCCCCTCAATGTTGATGGTGGTGGCTGTGCTGATGATCTCCTTCTGGAAACCGCTTGCTTTCAGCCGTTATTTCGTGGTGCTGTTGCCGGCGTTCGTGCCCTGGCTTGCGGTGCGACTGGCGGCGTTGCCGTTCAACGCTCGCGGGCGGGTTGGCGCCTTTGTCGCCCTGGGGGCATTGTTGTGCAGTTGGTGGTGGCACAGCTTCTCTGAGTTGGATCCGTCGCTGAATGGCCATGGAGCGAGGGAAGCCGATCAGTTTCAACTGGTCAGTCGTGCTTTGGCTGAAGAGTCCCATCGCTTCTCCCGGCGCGAGCGGCTGTTCAACCTCAGTGACCAGATGGAGGTGGCGGCTGGTCGGATGGCCCAGCCCGCGCGCTCCTGGGGTGGGACTTCAGAGTTGGATCAATTGCTGGTCTCAGATGCATTGCCGCACCACCTCTGGCTGGCAGACAGTGGAGATGCCAAGGGGGCGCGGCCGCGGCTGACCGTGTTGCGGAGGCGGGCTGAAGGTGCTGGCTACCGTTGCCAAACGGCAGAGATCGCCGACGTCGGTGCCTCGCCCTATGCCCAGGTGCAGCGTTGCCGCCTGGTCACACCTCTACATTCAGAGCATCGCTGACGATGCCGGAAGTGACGCCGCCGCTGCGCCAGCAGCCCCAGAAGCCTCGAGTGCTTTACATCACGAGTCGAGGCCACAGCGGTTCCACGCTGTTGTCGTTGCTGGTGAGTGGTCACAGCCAGGTGGTGAGTGCCGGTGAGCTGAAGATGCTCACGAATCCAGATCCCACGAGGCGTTTGTGTAGCTGCCATCGCATGGCGCCGGATCAGTGCCCCTTTTGGAGCCAGGTACAGCAGCACGTGATCGAGGCAGTGGGTCGTCCTTTAGATCAGCTTGTGCTCGGGGATGACGGGGATGATGCCACATTCCTCCGCCACAACCAGGCGTTATTCACTGCGATCGCGGCGGTGAGTGGTAGCGGATTGATCGTTGATTCCTCCAAATCGCTGCCGCGACTGTCGCGCCTGCTCGACGCCAACGCTCAGGGCGCTGATTTTGTCTTGTATCCAGTGCATCTTCATCGCGGTCCCTTTGGCTCGATGAACAGTGCTCGGAAACGTGGAGATCAGCTCAGGAGCGCGGCTTACAACTACACCCGCTTGTTTTTTCTCACCCGTGAAAGGCTGCATGGTGTTCAGGCGCTCAGGGTGTATTACGAGCGGCTCGCTGCACAACCGCGTGAAGAAATGGCGCGGGTGATGGAATGGCTTGGGCTTCCTCTTGAAGAGGGGCAGTTCCAGTGGCGTGATGGGATTCGCCGTGACATTCACGGCAATGACATGCGGTTTGGTCATTCCGATCAGATTCGGCTGGATCAGAGCTGGCGCCGGCAACTCTCGTTCTCCCAGAAAATGGGGGTGTTGGTATGGACGTTGCCTGTGCGTCTGCGTTCCGCCTGGCTGTTTCGGAGGCTGCGGCTCTGGATCAAGCCGGGGGTGTCTCCCTTCCCTTGAGCGACCAGCCCCGTTCAGGGTTGGCGTTCATAAATGGCTCCGTAGTTCATCCCGGGCCGGAAGCGATAAACCTCTGCGTAACGGCTACTTTCGTCTCCCAGCACCGTGAGCTTGCGTTTGTCGATGTTGGCCAGTAGATCCCCAGGCTGGGGTCGGTATCGCCTTCCACGACCGATGCCATCCACCACGGAATAGGTGCGGGTCACTGGGTCGAGTTCGATCAGCCTTTCATAGGGAAGGCGCTCATATTCGGCACGTCCGAACCAGGTCTGCATGAAGATCAGGTTGCGCGGTTCTCCGGCTCTGCGCCGTTTGTTGAGGAGCGCTTCCAGCTTTTCGAAGGTGGTGCGCCATTTCTGCTGGTTCACCTGAATCTTGCCGATCCGTTTGCTGAAGGTTTGCGCTTGCCCGCTCTCCAGCGCCAGCACCCCGGCACTGAGGGCGATGCCAAAAGCACCCACGAAGGCTGGTGTGGTTTTGCGGTTCAGCGCCGGTGCAGCCCATCGGCTCCAGATCAAAGCCAGATCCAGCACGGTGACCAGCTGCACTGGCAGGGTCCAGAAGCTCTCGTAGGGGTAGCCCACACTGAGGAATAGCGCGGCGGCGTAAGCCAGAGCTCCGAGGTTGAGTGCATCGAGCAAGTTGGCCTTGCAGCGGTCACGCACGATCAGCAGCCAGCGAGTGAGGCTGAACAGGGTCAGCGCCAGTAGGCGCCAATCAGCGATCAGCGTTAGGCGGTCGCTGTTGGCAAAGCCATGGCTTCCTCCATACAGGCTTGGCAGCAGGCTGAGCACCAGGTAGGCGGCGATGGTCACGACGCTGAGACCACACAGCCACCACTCCAGGGCGTAAGACTGTCGCTCCCCAGGGTCTCGCCTGCTGGCAGCCAGCATCAGCGTGAAGATCGCAGGCGCTACGAACAGAATGACGGCGATGTCTTTGACGAACAGCCCCACGAGCGCACAGCCAAAAGCAAGCGCGAAAGAGTGGCGACTTTCAGTGCGTTGATGCTCCAGGACCGCGCAGATGAACAGGCTGAACAACAGGGTGAGCAACCGTTCGCTGTAGATCAGTTGGAAAAAGGCCCAGCCGGTGGCGGGATGGAACAGCAGCAGCAAGCTGATCAGCCAAAGCTGTCCAGGCCATTCGCTCCCTCCGCTCAGAGTGCTCATCGCTCGGTTGGCCAGCAGCACGATCGCCACTAGTTCCAGGGCGCTCACCAGGCTCCATACCTTCACGTAGGGCGTGAGCCAACTGAGGAGGTGTAGGTCCTGGTGGGCGAGCGGAAAGAAGCGAAAGCTATTGGCCCGCATCGTTTCATTGATCAAGCCATCGCGTAGCTGGAAGGGGTTGATCAGTTGGCCGTTGTGGATGTCTCTCAACCAGCCCTGCAATTCCGGGTAAAAGCCAGAGGTGTGTTGCACCATCACCACCCCGTAGGCGATGAACACGATTAGCAGCAGCGGGTGGTGGCGACACCAGCGCATGGCTTGTGTGCCCAGCGGCTTGTGTGCCTGAGATGGCTGATGTGCGCTGTCTGCGGGTTGGCTCAGTGCCCATATCAAAAGACCGATCAGGCCTAGACCGACGCTGGCAAGTACCACTCCATGGGAGAGGTGGTTGTAGTTGCGCAGCAGCTGTTGACCTGCCGAGGAAGTCGGTGCGGGAAGCGCGCTGAAGCCAACCATCAGCCCAACCGTGATGGCAATGGCGGTCAAACCAATCAGCCCGCAGCTCACCAGCAGCCAGCGCATGGATTGCGGTGGTTGCAGCGAAGGAGGAATGTGCACAGAAAGCCCTTTCGTGCAGCCTGGGTGAGCAGGAGGCTACGCCGGGTTCCACTGCGGGGCATGAGCGATAGCCTCTTGCCATGAGTTTTCTCGCCGGCCTCAACGATGCCCAGCGCCGGGCGGTCGATCATCACGAGGGGCCGCTGCTCGTGGTGGCGGGAGCTGGTAGTGGCAAGACGCGGGCCCTCACCCATCGCATTGCCCACTTGATTGGCGAGCATGGCGCCGATCCGGCTCAGATCCTGGCAGTCACCTTTACGAATAAGGCGGCCCGGGAGATGAAGGAGAGGCTGGAGCTCTTGCTGGCCCAGCGTTTGGCCCAGAGTCAATTTGGGCAGCCCTGGAGCACCCTGCCGCCAGTTGAGCAGCGCCAGCTGCGCTCCCGTATCTACAGGGAGGTGACCAAGGAGCTGTGGATCGGCACCTTCCATGCCCTCTTCGCGCGCATGCTCCGCTTCGACATCGACAAATTCAAGGATGTTGAGGGGCTGAGCTGGACCAAGCAGTTTTCGATCTACGACGAGGCC
>CAJWAH010000063.1 GCA_913020095.1 uncultured Synechococcus sp. | reverse complement strand
CCCAGGCGGCAACGCCTACGGCGACGAGATGACCGCCACCTGCCTGCGCGACATGGATTACTACCTGCGCCTGGTGACTTACGGCGTGGTCGCCGGCGATGTCACTCCGATCGAGGAGATCGGCGTGATCGGCGCCAAGGAGCTCTACCGCTCCCTCGGCACCAACCTCGAAGCCATGGCCCTCTCCGTGCGCGAGATGAAGAACGTGGCCATGGGTCTGCTGAGCGGCGAAGACGCTGAAGAAGCAGGCTTCTACTTCGACTATGTGATCGGCGCCCTCTCCTGAGGCCCGAAACAGCACCCACTCACCAACCCTCAGGAATCCATGCAAGACGCGATCACCAACGTCATCAATCAGTCCGACGTTCAGGGCCTCTACCTGGACACCAATTCGATGGGCCGGCTGGAGCAGTACTTCGCCAGCGGCGAACTGCGGGTCCGCGCCGCTGCCACCATCAGCGCCAACGCCTCCAACATCATTCGTGATGCTGTCGCCAAGGCGCTGCTCTATTCCGACATCACCCGCCCCGGCGGGAACATGTACACCACCCGTCGCTATGCAGCTTGCATCCGCGACATGGACTACTACCTGCGGTATTCCACCTACGCCATGCTGGCCGGCGACACCTCCATCCTTGATGAGCGTGTGCTGAATGGCCTCAAGGAGACCTACAACTCCCTGGGCGTGCCCATCGGTGCCACCGTTCAGGCCATCCAAGCCATGAAGGAAGCCACCGCCGCTCTGGTGGGTGCTGATGCCGGTCGCGAAATGGCCGTCTACTTCGACTACATCTGCTCAGGCCTCGGCAACTGAGCCAGGAGCTCCCCTCCAACTAAGGAGCCCCATGCGCCTCTTCAAAGTCACCGCCTGCATCCCGAGTCCGGAGAAAATCCAGACTCAACGGGAGATCCAGAACACCTTCTTCACCAAGTGGGTGCCCTATGACAGCTGGTTCGCTGAGCAGCAGCGGATCATGAAACAGGGCGGAAAAATCATCAAGGTTGAGCTGGTCACTGGTCGCCGGCAAGCCAATGTCGGCAATTAGCTGTTGATCGCTCAAACGTCCTTCGCCCGGCCCAGTGCCGGGCTTTTTTTTGTCCTTGCCCAGGTGCCTACCAAGCCGCCACGCGGCTCAATAGGCCATTAGGAGACTTGGCATGGCCCGGGGGACCCAGGGGCTCCTGACCCTTCCAATCAACCTTTGGCCCGCGGAAACCAGACTGCTGCTGGGCCTGATTGCGACTTGGAGTGTGTTCGGCCTGCTGGTGCTGGCCTCTGCCAGTTGGTGGGTGTCGCAGCAAGAACTCGGCGATGCCCTCTACACGATCAAACGGCAACTGATCTGGATGCTGGCCGGCTGGTCCCTGTTCTTTGTTGTGGTGCGCACGCCGCTCAAACGCTGGCTGCAGCTGGCCGCACCGGCCCTATTGATCGGCACCGGACTGGTTGCCCTCACCTTGATCATCGGCACCACCGTGAATGGGGCCAGCCGTTGGTTGGTGTTGGGGCCGATTCAGATCCAGCCCACCGAACTGATCAAACCCTTCATCGTTTTGCAAGGGGCGGTGTTGTTCTCCCAGTGGCGGCGTCTGGCCCTGGATCAGCGGGTGCTGTGGATGGCGATTCTGGGCGGCATCATCCTGTTGATCCTCAAGCAACCCAACCTCAGCACCGCCTCGCTCACCGGACTGGTGCTGTGGCTGATGGCCCTGGCGTCGGGGCTTCCCTTGCACTGGCTGGTGGGCATTGCAGGGCTTGGGCTCACGGCCGGCACCACCAGCATCTTGATCAATGACTACCAGCGGTTGCGGGTCACCTCGTTCCTCGATCCCTGGCAAGACCCACTCGGTAACGGCTACCAGCTGGTGCAAAGCCTGCTGGCCATCGGTTCAGGCGGATTGAGCGGCAGTGGCTACGGGCTCAGCACCCAAAAGCTGATGTACCTGCCGATTCAAACCACCGATTTCATCTTTGCCGTTTACGCCGAGGAATTTGGCTTTGTGGGCTCGGTAGTGGTGCTGCTGTTTTTGGCCGTCTTTGCCCTGATGGGCTTGCGGGTGGCGCTGCGATCAAGGGGCAACCAGTTGCGCCTTGTCGCGATTGGTTGCACCACGATCTTGGTGGGCCAGTCGATAATGAACATCGCTGTGGCCAGCGGTGCCATGCCCACCACCGGCCTGCCCTTGCCGCTGGTCAGCTATGGCGGCAATTCACTGTTGGCCAGCCTGTTCATTGCCGGTCTGCTTGTTCGATGTTCGCTGGAATCCGCCGATCCTCTTTCGCTCTCCTCACAGGTCTCGCGCTCCTAACGGCCTGCGGCGCCGGGCGTCAAAGCGAAGCCATTAGCCAGGAGCCGCCGGCGCCACAGCCCCAATACCCAGCCGGTGTGGTGGCCCCCAATGGCCGCAGTTACCCGAGCGTGCCCAAGGCCGCTATGCCGCTGGGTGAGCAGCTCAACCGCGTGGAAGACCAGCTCGCTGGGATGAACCCCAGTGCTGCCGGCTTTGCATCGTTGGCCCACCGCCAGCAGGTGCTCTACCGGCAGTGGTCACACCATCCCGACTGGGATGCCGCGGTGCTGCAACAACTCAGCCCTGAGCTGCGGTCGGTGGCCCAACGCCAGGTGCAGGCGCGGCGTGAGTTTTTAGCGATGCACCGCAACAGCCCAGCTCCGGCCCAACTGCCGGCCTGGCGCATCAGCCCGCCAATCAGCGCCGATGCCTTGCTTGAGCACTACAAGCAGGCGGAACAAGACACCGGCATCGACTGGGCCACCCTGGCCGCCATCAACCTGGTGGAAACCGGCATGGGCCGCTTGCAAGGCCTCTCGGTCGCTGGGGCCCGCGGACCCATGCAGTTTTTGCCCAGCACCTGGGCAGAGCCCGGCATCGGTGCTGGCTCGATTGATGATCCCGCTGATGCCATCGCCGCAGCGGCCCGTTACCTGGTGCGCCGGGGCGGACCGGAGAACATGCCCCAGGCGATCTGGGGATACAACAACAGCTGGAACTATGTGCGCGCCGTGCAGACCTACGCGGATTTGATGCGGGAGGACCCCAAGCGCCTGGCCCAATTCCATCAATGGCAAATCCACTACGCCTCGCCCAACGGAGACCTTTGGTTGCACGAGGGGTATGAGCGCCAGCAAGCGATCCCTGTGGAGGCCTATCTGCAGCAGGCCCCATGGAGTGCCCCTCCTGCTCGATAGGGTGCACCGGTGAGCCTGTCTTTTTCGCTTGCCGACCTGGCCCAAGCCAGTGAACAGCTGCTGCGCAGCGGCCTGGAACACCCCACGCCCCTCACCTTGGTGCTGGTGTTCGCCGGCGGCTTGCTCACCAGCCTTGGCCCCTGCAGTTTGTCGCTGCTGCCAGTGAGCGTGGCGTATTTGGCCGGCTTTGGAGAGGGTCCAGCCTGGCAGCGCAGTGCTGGCTTCTGCTCCGGTGTGGTGGGGGCCCTGGTGATCCTGGGCACCGCCAGCGCCATGCTCGGACGCCTCTACGGGCAAACACCTGAAGGGATCTCCGTGGCGGTCGCCATCTTGGCGGTGCTGATGGGGCTGAATTTGCTTGGGCTGCTGCCGTTACGGCTGCCGGCCGGTCCCGATCCTGAGCGCTGGCGCAAATTTGCTCCGGCGGGCTTGGGGCCACCGGCCGCTGGTTTGGCCTTTGGCCTAGCCGCCTCTCCCTGCACAACCCCGGTGCTGGCGGTGCTGTTGGCCTGGATTTCGCAAAGCGGCAAACCGTTGGTGGGCATGGTGTTGCTCAGCTGCTTTGGCGCTGGTCAGGTGTTGCCGCTACTGCTGGCTGGCAGCCTGGCCGCTTCGATTCCCAAGCTGCTGGCGCTGCGCGCTGTGAGCCAATGGATTCCTCCGATTAGTGGCGCTGTTTTGGTCGTCATCGGCGGCCTCAGCCTGGTCTCGCGCCTGACATGAAGAGCCTGGTTCTCAAAGCCGCGGCCTGGTTGTCCGACCTGCGCGTCGCCATCGTGCTGCTGCTGCTGATTGCGGCCTGCAGCGGCTTGGGCACAGCGATCCCGCAAGGGGAGCCGGCGGCCTTCTATCACGAGCGTTATGACGCCGCCCCCTGGCTGGGGGTGGTCAATGGCGATCAACTGCTCAGCTGGGAGCTCGATCACCTCTACACAAGCAACTGGTTTTTGCTGTTGCTGGCCTGGCTGGGCTTGGCCCTGCTGCTCTGCAGCCTGCGGCGCCAATGGCCTGCGCTGCGGGCCAGCCTGCGCTGGCTCGATTACACCAAGCCCAGACAGCTGAGCAAATTGGCTGTCGCTACCAGCCTGGATACCAGCGATTCAGCTGCAGCCATCGATGCACTGGAACAGCAGCTACAGCAACAGGGCTGGGCGGTGCGGCGTCAGCAGAACCGGCTAGCCGCCCGCCGCGGTGTGATCGGCCGGGTGGGGCCCTTGCTGGTGCACACCGGCCTGATCGTGTTCATGGTCGGCGCTGTGGTGGGAGCCTTTGGCGGCCAGCGGCTGGAGCGCTTCTTGGCGCCAGGACGCTCGCTGGAACTGCTCAACCCCCAAGGCGACACCCGGCTGGAATTGCAACTCGATTCCTTTGCGATCCAACGGGATCCAGCTGGCCGGCCCGAACAGTTCTCCTCCCAGCTGCTGCTGGGCGATGGCACCGGTGCTCCAGCGCAGCCGGCGGCCGTGAGCGTGAATCACCCGCTGCGGCATCGCGGCATCACCGTCTACCAAGCCGACTGGGGCCTGGCGGCTGTGACGCTGCAACTGGGCCAAAGCCCCCTGCTGCAGCTGCCGCTGCAAACCTTCCCCGAACTCGGCGAGCAGGTTTGGGGCCTGGTGCTGCCCACACGCCCCGATGGCAGCGATCCTGTGCTGCTGGCGCTGCAGAGCGAGCTGGGGCCAGCGGAGGTCTACGGCGCCGATAGCCAGCAACTGGGCCTGCTCACCGTTGGCGGCGAAAGCCAGGAGATCCTGGGGCTGCCGCTGCGCATCGCCGATGTGATGCCAGCCAGCGGCCTGCTGATCAAGCGCGATCCTGGTGTGCCTTTGGTGTATGCCGGCTTTGCCATCACCCTGCTGGGTGGGGGCCTCAGCCTGATCGCCACCCGTCAGCTGTGGGCAATCAGCGAATCAGGCCGGCTCCACATCGCCGGGCTTTGCAACCGCAATTTGGTGGCCTTCGCCGATGAGCTGCCCAAGTTGGGCAGCGCCGCTATCACTGGCGCTCCCCATGACGCACGGTGATCACCGTGTGCACGTTGCCGCGGGGATTGAAATCCGCCACCAATTCCATCCACTGCGGTGCAGCGGCAGCCACCAAGTCATCCAGGATGCGGTTCACCACCTCCTCGTGGGAGATGGACTGATCACGCCAACTGTTGACGTAGAGCTTGAGCGCCTTGAGCTCAAGAACGCGGGGGCCGGGTTGATAGGTGAGCTGCAACTTGGCGAAATCGGGGTAGCCCGAAAACGGGCACTTGCAGGTGAACTCGGGCAGGGAGATCGCCACGTCATAGGGGCGCCCCTGGCGGGGATTGTCGAAACAGATCAGCTCTGCCTCAGCGATGGCCCGCTCGCCATAGGCGGGACGTTGGGTGCTGCTTGAAGAGGTCACAGGTGATCGATCGAAGGGCAGAGCCCAGACACTGAAAGACCGTAACGACCGTTACGCCTTCCCCAGGACTCGCTCGATGGAATGAGCCGGGGCCATAATCCTGTCAAAGGCCGCGCAGACCATGAAGAAAGTCGAGGCAATCATTCGCCCCTTCAAGCTGGACGACGTGAAGATGGCGCTGGTGAATGCCGGCATCGTGGGCATGACCGTCACCGAGGTGCGCGGTTTTGGACGCCAGAAAGGACAGGTTGAGCGCTACCGGGGCTCGGAATACACCGTCGAATTCCTGCAGAAACTCAAGCTCGAAATCGTCGTGGACGAGCCCCAAGTCGAGACGGTGGTCAATGCCGTGCAAGAAGCCGCCCGCACCGGTGAGATCGGCGACGGCAAGATCTTTGTCTCCCCTGTGGATTCGGTGGTGCGCATCCGCACCGGCGATCGCGACAACACCGCGATCTGAAGCCCTCAGGCATTGGTGCTCTGCACCACTTGCTCAATCAAGGCTGAGAAGGCGCTGGAGCCCAGCTCGGCTCTGGGGCCCAGCCACAGCAGGTATTCGTGATTGCCAGCGGCACCGGTAATTGGTGATCCCACCAGCCCCTGCGGGAACCACTGCAGGGGCTTTGCTGCGTCTGCCACCAAGGCAATGGCATCGGCGTGGGCTTTGGGATCGCGCACAACGCCGCCTTTGCCCACCCGCTCGCGGCCCACTTCAAACTGCGGCTTCACCAGCAGCACCGCTTCGGCTTGCGGGCCACCAGCCAAGAGCTTTTGCATTGGCTCCAGCACGCGCGAGAGGGAAATAAACGAGAGATCGGCCACCGCCAGATCGGGCTGCGGATCACCCGGGCCATAGAGATCCTCTGGCGTGAGGTGGCGCAGGTTGGTGCGCTCCCGCAACACCACTCGGGGGTCTTGGCGCAGGCTCCAAGCGGTTTGGCCGTAGCCCACATCCACGCCGTACACCCGGGAGGCGCCGTGCTGGAGCAGGCAATCGGTGAACCCTCCCACGTTGCAGCCGAAATCAGCGCAGTGCAGTCCGGTCGGATCCACTGAAAATGCATCCAGTGCATGGGCCAACTTCGCGCCGGCTCTCGAGACGAAGTTGTCTGGTTCCGTCATTGGGTGTCGACGCCGAGAATGACGATGTTCGCTTCATCCGCGGCCTTCAGCACGGCATCCTTGTCGATGAGAATGACGCGACCCGCTCCCAATGCGATGCAACTGCCGCCGGCCTGTGACAGTGCGTGCACGGTGGAGACTCCGATGGAGGGGACGTCGGCGCGGCGATCATGATCGGCCGGGGCGGTCTTCAGCAAGGTCCAGCCATTGGACCGGCAGAGTTCACCGGCCCGCTTGATCATTCGATCGGTTCCTTCGACGGCCTCGACGGCGATCATGATCAAGGCAAAGATCAACACCCCGCCCGTCTCCGAGATGGCGCCGGCGGTGAACGCCTCGACGATTTTACCCATCGACACAAACTGCGAAATTTGGTAGCAGAAGATTGGAAGCAACAAACACCCCCAGGTGATCACTCGCAGCGCGTGCGCCGTGAGTTGATGCCGAGAATTCGGCGCGCTGAACCTGTCGTAGACGACTTCGCTCAGCGTGAGATACCCTCGCAATTTTCCGAGCGCGTTCAGTCGCGGCGCCATGATCAAAAATCCCATGTACACCCCGACGCCCGCTGGAATCCATCGCGTGGCGAACCATCCCTTAAACCACGCCTCCCACGCGATCCCTTCCACGGAATACGCCGAAAACAGCGACGCCGAGAGCGTAAAAAACAGCGCGACGCCGCCGAGTCCCTTCCCGCCGCCGAAGTGGTTCCGCATCGCGTCCCCAGCGTCGTTCGCCGCCGCCTTATTTCGCCGGTGCGCGAAC
>CAJWAH010000062.1 GCA_913020095.1 uncultured Synechococcus sp. | reverse complement strand
CGCAGCTTGTTGACCAGTTGTTCCCATGCCGCCATGTCGCTGTCATGGTCGGTCAGGTTCAGCACGTCCAGCACTTCACGGCACAGACCCTCCTGCTCAAGGATCAGCGGCACGGCATAGATGCTGTCGGCATCCAGGGAGGGAATCACGGCGCGGGTGGGCACCCCGCAGAAGCCGCCGATTTTCCGCTTGAGATCGTCGCTGATGTCGCGATCACTGCGGCAGATGAGCACATCCGGCTGAATGCCGATGGAGCGCAGCTCCTTGACTGAGTGCTGGGTTGGCTTGGTTTTGAGTTCACCGGAGGTGCCGATGAAGGGCAGCAGGGTGACGTGCACATAGGCCAGGTCGTTGCGGCCCACATCGCCGCGGAATTCACGGATGGCCTCGAGGTAAGGCAGCGATTCGATGTCACCGACGGTGCCGCCGATCTCGGTGATCACCACATCGGCATTGCTGTTGGCGGCTACCCGGTGGATGCGATCGCGAATCTCACCGGTGATGTGGGGGATCACCTGCACGGTGCCGCCGTTGTAATCACCGCGGCGCTCTTTGTTGATGACCGATTGATACACCGAACCGGTGGTCACGCTGTTTAAGCGCGACATGGCGGTGTCGGTGAAGCGTTCGTAGTGGCCCAGGTCAAGATCGGTTTCAGCGCCGTCTTCGGTGACGAACACCTCTCCGTGTTGGAACGGGCTCATGGTGCCCGGATCCACGTTCAAGTAAGGATCCAGCTTCAGGATCGAAACCCGGTAACCGCGGCTCTTCAGCAGCCGGCCCAAGCTGGCGGCCACGATTCCTTTGCCGATGCTGGAGACAACTCCGCCGGTGACAAAGACGAACTTGGCCATGGGCTGATCGGCAACATGCCAATTTACCGCTGCAGTCCACCAGCTTTGTCGCCGTGCGCACCCTCTTGATCAGTGGCGCCAGCCGCGGGATTGGCCGGGCCATCGCTGAGCGCCTGCTGGCTGATGGCCACCGGCTCAGCTTGGGGCTCAGAAATCCGCAAGCCTTGGCTGGCACCGCCTTGGATCCAGCCGTTGCTGGCGCTGATCGGGTGCTGCTGCATCCCTATGACGCCGAGGACCCGGCGGCGGCGGACGCTTGGGTGCAAGCCAGCACCGCTCACTTCGGTGGCTTCGACAGCGTGATCCACAGCGCTGGGATCTTCAGCCGGGCTGGGGTGCTGTTTGAGGCGGGTCAAGAAGAGGAGATCAACCGCACCATGGCGGTGAATTTGATGGGGCCCTGGTGGCTGACGCGGGCGGCTTGGCCGCAGCTGGCGGCCAATGGCGAAGGCCGCCTGCAGATGTTGGTGTCGATGAGCGGTAAGCGCAGCAAGGGGCGTTTGGCGGCCTACACCGCCAGCAAATTTGCCCTGCTTGGGCTCTGCCAAACCATGCGCAACGAAGGTTGGGAGGCGGGCATCCGCGTGACCGCCATTTGCCCAGGCTGGGTGAACACCGACATGGCTGCGGCCGTTCAGGCCATCCCTGCTGAAGCGATGACCCAACCGCAAGACATCGCCGATCTTTCGGCGGACTTGCTGCGTCTGCCCAATTCGGCGGTGCCGTTTGAGCTGGCGATCAACTGCACCCTGGAGCGCTGAGCTCAGCCCTCGAGCAGCGCCCGCAGCATCCAGGCGGTCTTTTCGTGGATCTGCAGCCGTGCATTGAGCAGATCAGCGGTGGGGCCATCACCAGCGGCCTCCGCTAGAGGCAGCACGCCGCGGGCAGTGCGGGCCACGGCTTCATGGCCTCGCACCAGCTCAGCCACCATGGCCAGGGCTTCCGGTGATTCGTTGCACTCCTCAATGCTGGAGAGTTCGGCGTAGCGGCGGCCTCCCGTTGGGGCCAGCTGGCCGAGGGCGCGAATCCGCTCGGCGATTTCATCGAGGGCTGTCCACAGCTCGGTGTACTGCTCCATGAACATCGTGTGGAGCGAGGTGAACATCGGCCCGGTCACGTTCCAGTGGAAGCCGTGGGTCTTGAGGTAGAGCACGTAGCTGTCGGCCAACAGGCGGCCTAAGCCCTCGGCAATTTCCAGGCGTTGGTTGGTGGGGATGCCGATGTCGATGGGGGGAGCGAGATGGGCCATGACGGCTGGGGCTGGAGAGGAAGCAGTGGGTTGGCGGGAGGACTGGGAGACCTAATCGAGGTCTTCCATGTAGTCGCGGACGCGGCCGCGGCGTTCGGGCAGGCGCAATTTGTGCAGGGCCCGCGATTCGATTTGGCGCACCCGCTCGCGGGAGAGATCCAGGGTTTTGCCAATTTCCGCCAGGGTTTGGGGCGTGTCGTCATCGAGCCCGAAGCGCAGCCGGATCACGCGGGCTTCGCGGCCGCTGAGTTCATTGAGCAGCACGAGCAAATCGTCGTGGAGCTTTTCGCGGGTGAGCCGCTGCTCGGGGGTGGGCATGCCGTCTTCGAGCAGGTCGCCCAGTTCGGTGTCCATGTCACGGCCAACGCGGGTGTCGAGTGACACCGAGCGCGGCACGCGCATCAGGGTCTGGCGCACCACCTCCTCAGAGAGCTGGAGTTCTTGGGAAAGATCCTTGAGCGTGGCGGTGCGGCCCAGGCGGCTGGCGATGTCGCGTTGGGCTTTTTTGATGCGGTTGAGCTTTTCGGTGATGTGCACCGGCAAGCGAATCGTGCGGCTTTGGGTGGCGATGGCACGGGTGATTCCCTGCCGGATCCACCAGTAGGCGTAGGTGCTGAAGCGGAAGCCGCGGGTGGGGTCGTACTTCTCAACGCCCCGCTCCAGGCCGAGGGTGCCCTCTTGCACCAGATCGAGCAGCTCCATGCCGCGGTGCTGATATTTCTTGGCAACGGCCACCACCAGGCGCAAGTTGGCCTGGATCATGCGCTCCTTGGCGCGGCGCCCATGCAGCAGTTGCCGCTGCAGATCGCCGGGGCTCATGTTGAGCAGTTCGGCCCAGGCCTTGTTGCCTGCCTGCACCTGGGCGCGTAGTTCGGCCGCGCTTAGCCCACAGGCCTGAGCCCATTGGCTCTGGGAGGGTTGATGGCCCAGCTTTGAGGTTTCCCGCAGCCGTTGCTCCTCAAGAGCCTCCAGGCGGGCGACGTCGGGGTGTTTTGAGCAAAGGCCGCGGCGCTCCACCACAAGCTGCTCTCGCTTTTGGACAAGCCGGGCGAGGGTGAGCTCTTCTTCATGGCTGAGCAGGTCGACGCGGCCGATGTCCTGCAGATACAGGCGCACGAGGTCCGCTGTCGAGCGGCGTTTGGAACTGGCCTGACGGTTTGTCATGGCCGCTCCCATAGGACAGTCTCAACTTGGACTTATCTGCGACAAGGGGAAAATTCTGATTCAGTTTTCTTCCGGTTCCACCCAGGTGCTCGCCACATGCAATTCCTCCAGTTGCTTGTCGCTGGCACCGCCTGGGGCTGATGTCATCAGGCAGCGGGCCTGTTGCGTCTTGGGGAAGGCGATGGTGTCGCGGATCGATTCCTCGCCCGCCAGCAGCATCACCATCCGATCCAGGCCAAAAGCAATGCCGCCGTGGGGCGGGGCGCCCATCTCCAGCGCTTCGAGTAGGAAGCCAAATTGCTCTTGGGCTTCCTCTTGGGCCAGGCCAATGGTCTGCAGCACTTGGTTTTGCAGGGCCGCATCGTGGATGCGCAGTGAACCGCCGCCCAGCTCCAGGCCATTGAGCACCAGGTCGTAGGCCTGGGCGCGGGCCTTGGGCAGCCGCTCGCTCCATTGGGCTGGATCGTCGCCCAGGTCCTCGGGATTGGCGGCGCAGAAGGGGTGGTGCAGCGCTTCGAGCCGGTTTTCGTCGGCGTTGAATTCGAACATCGGGAAATCCACCACCCAGAGGAAGTTCCAGGCCTCAGCCGGCACCAGCTCCAGCTCTTTGGCCAGGTATTGGCGCACCCGATCAAGGGCCTTGTTCACCGTGGCGGTATCGCCAGCGCCAAACAGGATCAAGCTCCCCGGCTCGGCGCCGGTGCGCTGCAGCAGCTCGGCTTTTTTCTCATCGCTGAGGTTGTCTTTGATGGCGCCGATGGTGTCGATCTCACCGCCGTCGCGCACGCGGATAAACGCCAAGCCGCCGGCTCCAGCTTTTTGCGCTTCGCTGAACACATCACCGCCGGGCTTGATGCGCACATTGCTGACCTTGTCATTGCCGCCGGGCACGGTGATGCACTTGACCGAGCCACCAGCGGCAACCGCGCCGGAGAACACCTTGAAGCCCATGTCGGCAACGATGTCGCTGACGCCCACCAGCTCCATGCCGTAGCGGGTGTCGGGGCGATCGGTGCCGTAGCGCTCCATGGCCTCATGCCAGGTCATGCGCGGCAGTGGCAGCGGCAGCTCCACCCCTTTCACCACCTTCCAGATGCGGGCGATCAGGCGCTCATTGAGATCGAGGATCTGCTCTTGATCCAGGAAGCTCATCTCCATGTCCAGCTGGGTGAATTCCGGCTGGCGATCGGCCCTGAGGTCTTCGTCGCGGAAGCAGCGGGCCACTTGGTAGTAGCGCTCCAGTCCGCCCACCATCAGCAGCTGCTTGAACAGCTGCGGTGATTGGGGCAGGGCAAACCACTCACCACCGCAAACCCGCGATGGCACCAAGTAGTCGCGGGCGCCCTCCGGGGTGGAGCGGGTCAGCACCGGGGTTTCCACTTCGATGAAGCCCTCGTCTTCGAGGAAGCGGCGGGCGGTTTGCACCGTTTGGTGCCGCAGGCTGAGGTTGCGGCGCATGCGCTCGCGGCGCAGATCCAGGTAGCGGTGGCGCAGGCGCAGCTCCTCGCGCACCTGCTCGTCGTCGTGCACTGAAACCGCAAAGGGCAGGTTGCGGCTGGGGGCATTGAGCACCTTCAGGCGCTGGGCCAGCACTTCCACCTCGCCAGTGGCCAAGCGCTCGTTGCGGGATTCATCGGGGCGGGCGCGCACCCGCCCTTCCACCTGCAGCACCGTTTCATTGCGCAGGTGTTCAGCAACGGCGAAGGCCTCGGCGCCCAGATCGGGGTCCACCGTGATCTGAACGGTGCCACTGCGATCACGCAGGTCGATAAAGATCACCCCGCCATGGTCGCGGCGGCGATCCACCCAGCCGCTGAGCAGAACGGTGCTGTCGATGGCATCGCTGCGCAGATCGCCGCAGGAGTGGCTGCGCATGGTGGGGGAACGTCAGTAACCCCGGATGATCCCACGCGGCGGGTGCCTACCCCTGCCGCCGGTAGAAGGGTCGCCTCACCACCATCGCTGGTTCTTGGCGGCCGCGGATCTCCACCATCAGTTCGTTGCCGAGCTTGGCCAGATCCGCCCGCACCGAAGCCAGGGCGACCGGGTGCTCCAGGGTTGGCGAGAAGGTGCCGCTGGTGACGACCCCCACGGGCTCACCGTTGTGCAGCACCGGGTAGTCGTGGCGGGCGATGGCCCGGCCTTGCAGCTGCAGCCCCACCAGCTTGCGGCTGACGCCCTCAGCGGTTTGGCGCTCGAGCGCTTCGCGGCCCACAAACTCGATCGGCATCTCCAGGTGCACCAGCCAGCCGAGGCCGCATTCCAGCGGGCTGGTGTTGGCATCCATGTCGTTGCCATAGAGGTGCATGGCCGCCTCCAGGCGCAGGCTGTCGCGGGCGCCCAGGCCGCAAGGGGCCACGCCGCCATCGAGCAGCTGGCGCCACAGGGCTTGGCCGGCGCTGGCTGTGAGCAACAGCTCAAAGCCGTCTTCGCCGGTGTAGCCGGTGCGGGCGGCAAACACGGTTTCTCCGTTGATGGTCAGGTCGCGGTGGCCAAAGCGCGGCACACCGGCCAGGCTTTCGCCGCAAAGCTGCTCCAGGCGCCCCACCGCTTCAGGGCCCTGCAGTGCCAGCAGCACGCCACCAGCCTTGCGGTCGCTGACGCTTACCCCTTGGGGTTCGAGTTGTTGTTTGATCCAGGCGGTGTCGCTGCCGGCGCAGGCGGCGTTGATCACCACCACCACTTCGGTGTCGCTGCGGTCGTAAACGATCAGGTCGTCGCGGATGCCACCGGCTTCATTCAGCAGCACCGTGTATTGGGCTTCGCCGGGGCCAATGCGCTGCAGATCGCTGGGCACCAGCCCCTGGAGTTTGTCTTTGACGCCTGAGCCCGTGAGGGTCAGCACGCCCATGTGGGAGATATCGAACACACCGCAGCGTTGCCGCACAGCCCGGTGCTCGGCCATCAGGCCCTCGAATTGCACCGCCATCTCCCAGCCGGCAAACGGCACCATGCGGCCACCGGCTTCACGGCAGAGCTCAAATAGGGGGGTGTGCAGCATCGCGGCGGGCCACAGATTTGCTTCAGTCTCCCGTAGACAACCTGGGGATTGTGGTGCGGCCCATTGGCGCCACTGATGACGTCATTACGTTGAAACCACTTCAAACGGGTGGATGTCAGCTAGGCCCTGCTGCCGCAGTTGTCGCCACTGCCATCCGGCAGCGGATGCTTCCTGGTGCCGGCTGCGCGGGGTGATGCTGCATCCCGACCTGACGGCGGATTTGAGCTGCCACCACTGGACCGCCAAGCCGCCAGAGCTGCCGGACTGGGGCCATCACGAGCATCAAGGCGTCAAACCCGCCGATAGCCAGCAGCTGCGGCTCTCCGGCCTTACGGCGCCGCGAGGCTGAGCAGCAGGCTGCGCACCACCTTGGCGGCCAGCACGCTGCTGCAGCCGCTGGCATCGAGTCCGGGCGCTAGCTCCACCACATCAGCGGCCACCAGGTTTTGCCCCTGCAGCAGAGCCGTTAGCTCAGCGAAATCTGGCCACAGGTAGCCGCCCGGTTCGGGGGTGCCGGTGCCGGGCATCACCGAGGGATCAAACCAATCCAGATCCACGGTTAAGTACAGCGGCCGGCCTTGGATGGCCTGCAACCGCGCGGCCAGTTGCTGCAACCCCACCAGCCGTTGCTCGCGCCGCAATTCCTGAAATTCCTCCTTGGTGCCGCTGCGGATGGCGAGTTGCAGGAGCTCACCGCTGGGTAATACCTCCAGGCAGCGCCGCATGGCGCAGGCATGGCTATGGCGGCCACCCAGCCAGCTCTCGCGCAGATCGGCATGGGCATCGAGCTGCAGCAGCACGAGATCCGGGTAGCGCTCAGCCACAGCGGCCACAGCGCCGCTGCTGATCGAGTGCTCGCCGCCCAGCATCAATGGTTTGAGTCCAAGATCCAGCACGGCTGTGGTGGCTTGCTTCACGGCCTCCACCACCGGTTCGGGGGCCCGCCCGCTGGGGCATTTCGGGTCGCCGATCCTGACGCGGAGGTCGAGGCTCGGGCATGACATCCGGCTGTTCGACGCGAACCACGACCGGGCCGGAGAGCTTGACCTTCTCCGTGACGCGGATGCCGCCCGAGGTCACGAAGAGCGAGAAGATCAGCGCGATGAAGGGAATGTAGGTCATCTTGCACTCCCCTTTCTAGCCCCTGACGTTCCTTCGTCATCGTCCTCGCAGGAACCCCCGCTGAGCCCAGCTCCAAGTCATCTTCATTCCAAACCTCCGAACACACTAGCGCAAAGATCAAGGACAAAGATACTAGAGCAGAGTCGAAATGCTAGCGCAGTAATCCGATGCCATGGAACGGCGGCAGGCCTCCCCCATAATATAAAGCGAAAGGCTAAGGCCCAGAGATGGCAACGGAGAATGGATTCGTCTGAAACAAACACACGAGTGGGTGGCCTTAGACACAGGTGCTCGGTTTCCCTCCTGAATAAACCACGGCTCGCGGTGGGGTTGGGTTCTTTAAATAAAATCCCGTGCCACCAGAGCCCAATTAGGCCGCTTGGGCGGCTCCTGATTTGGGTTGGGTTTTTCAAATAAAATTCCATGCCGCCACCAAATTTCCGTGCCACCACTCTCTCTCTCTCTCACACACACACACACCCACACCAC
>CAJWAH010000061.1 GCA_913020095.1 uncultured Synechococcus sp. | reverse complement strand
CGTCTCGAGCTTGAGCTGTCCTGGTAGTTGCTGGCAGTTCTGCAGCTGTTCAGCGCTGCTCAGGCGCCACACCTGCTGCTGTTGCAGGGTTTGGAAGCCCTGTTCACGCAGGGCCGCCAGCACGGGGGTGTCATGGCTGCCGGCGCGGGCAATCCAGCTGAGGGCGCCTGGCACCCGTTGAATCACCTCACGAATCAGCAGGATCGTGGTGTCGGTGCGGCTTTGCACCTCGTCTTCCAGCAGCAGCTCATCGATTCGCCAGCAGGTGCCGCGGCGGTTGCAGGGCTCGGCCACCAGCAGGCCAGCGAGGCCACCTGTGGGATGTAAGGCCACCAGGGCCACTGGCGGTGAGCTGGCGGATCTGTTGATCAGCTTGTTCAGCCGTTGGGGCCACTGCTGAAGCAGCAGTTGCTGCAGCCGAGGGCGTAGGGGTTGCCAACGGGCGCCTTGAAGCAACGCCAGGTGTTGGAGCCCCAGCGGTTGCAGCTTCAGCAGTTCGCACTGAGGGCCAATGGCCATCGCGCAACCCTTCCTGCCTGGATGCTATCGACGTTCTGCCGCCTGCGGACGCACCACCACCAACGGAGTGCGTTGGTTGGCATTACCGGCCGGATTGGGCCGCAGTGCCCGCTCCAGCAGGGCCTCGTCACAACCTTGGCTGGAGGCCAGCACTTTCACCCGGCCGAGATCGTTCACGTCCACCACGGCGACGCCATGGCCAAGGGAGGCCGCCAGCTGCTCAACCAGCTCTTGGCTGCGCTCGGGACCGAGCACGATGGTTTGGTCGTAGGGAGGTGTTGAGCCGGTGACGTCGTCGATCAGCCGCGCTTGCTCGCCGGCCAGTCGGTAGAACCAGCCCTTGCTGCCCACCAACTTCAAGGCGGTGCCAATCAGCCAGGCCATCAGAACCCGAGCTGGGCCCACTTGATCGATCAGGGTTTGTAGTCCGCAAGCTGTGGCCAGGCTGCTGGTGGGGTGGAAGACGCGGCAGAGCTGGCGCGCCAGGCCAGAGACCTGCAGTTGGGAGGGGTGTTGGTAGCGGCCCTGCATCACCGCCAAGGGGCTCTCGGCCACGGTGAGGATGTCACCGCTTTGCATCACCGCAGCGCTGTAACGGCGCAGCACGGTTTCGATGTCGTCAAGGCGTCCTAAGAGGTGGGTGCGAACCGGCAGCACCTGGCAGCCATCGCCGGGATTCCAAACCGCATCGCTGGCCGTGAGCCGTTCGGGGTGGCGCAGCGGAACCAGGAAGCCATCGCGCCGCAGCAGGCGACCAAAGGGTCCGTAGTTCCACCAGTGCACGTCGACCCAGAGGGTGTCGAGCCGCTGCTCGAGATCAAGACCCTGCAGTTCAAAGCTGATCGTTGCTTGCGTGCGCTTGTGGCCTTTGACGATGTAGGCGAACCAATAGCCGTCGTCGCGGGTTTCCTCATCGGGGTGTTGGGGCGTGATGCGGCTGGTGATGGCGACATCGGCGAGATCACCACGGCCGAGCAGGGTGGGCACCACGGTGAGCTCGGGTACAAACACCTCCATGCGCTGATGGGAGTTGCTGATCTCCACACTCCCTTCAACAAACAGCCGCCCATTGCGCTGCTGCACACTCCAGTTCTGCGGTTTGATCTGCAGCGGTGAACGGGGCCGTAAGCGGTGACGCAACTCCAGCCACAGCAGCGTCAGCCCAAAGATCAGTAGCGCCACTAACAGCACGGAGAACAGCGAGCAGAGCGGTGAGTTCATCCGGTGGTGGCATTGCATTGCTGGCCGGAGGGTACCCGCTCCGGGCCAACGTTCCTAGCTTGTGAATGCGTGCAGCTTCGCCATGGCCCATCCCAGCGTCACCGCCTTCGTTGAACAAGCGTCAGGTAGCGACTCGCTGAAGCAGCGTTTGCAGTCGGCCAATCTCAGCGAATTGCTTGCGATTGCACGCGAACACGATTTGCACATGGGTGAGGCCGATGCCCTCTACGCCCATGCCAAGCACGGCATGGAGCTCTGGGGTGTTGGGCACGAGGTTGAGGCTCCTAAGCAATCCCCCAGTGCTCCAGTGGGCGCGCTGCTCGATCAGATCAAGACCAGCCCTGAGCTCAAGCAGAAACTTGAGAGCGCGGATTTAGAGCAGTTGCTGAGCATGGCCAAGGCCCACAACGTGGATCTCGGCCACGCCCAAGACCTCTACGACAAAGCTCGCGAGCAGTTGGAGATCTGGTGAGCTGAGCTGTTCATTTGGATTTAGTCCAGCAGCGTTAGACCGCTTGCAGCTCCCTTCGCTCACCATGAGCCAGGCCAACCTGGATCGTTTCTTGCAAGAGGCACGTACGAATACCTCTCTAAGTGACCGCATGAAAGAGGTGCGTAGCCATGACGAGCTGATCAAGCTTGCCGCTGAGCACGGTCATGAACTCAGCAAGCCAACGGTGATGCGGCATCACCTCCACCGGCTCGCTGGAATGAGTGACAACGAGCTGGCGGATCTCGGTCACGACGTCTTCGACCGGAACTTTTCTGATGTCTTCATCGGCTCATTGATCTAAGAACGCAATCAGCTGCCGTAGCCGCTGTTGATCTCGTTGAAGCTGCTGCTGGAGCGCTCGGCCTGATCGCTTGGCAAAGCAATACCCGTGGCATCGGACAGGGCTTGTTCGATGCTGCCCACATCCATGCGGCCATCAACGTCGTAGAGCACCTTGCCGCCTGTGCTCAGCACCAGCAGCTGCGGAACGGTGCCGCGCCAGTAATGGGAGGGATCGCTTGGCGGTGCCTTGGGATTCACGCTGTAGGGATCACTGGTCAAAGCAATCACCTCAGTGACCCGTCCCCAGCGGCCGTCGAGATCGGAGAGCAGGGGGGCGAAGTCTTTGCTGGCGGCACTGTCATCGAGATAGAAGGCCAGCAGGATCGGCTTCTCTCCAGCGAGGGCTTCCTCCAGGCTCAGCCTGGGGGGCACCAGGGCGCCATCACCGGCATAGAGGGCAAAGATGTTGCCGTCGTAGCTGTCGGTGCCGCGCGCCGCTTGAACAGGGCTCAACGGCAGCAAGAACACCACGGCAGCCAACAGGGCCGCCAGCCAATTGCGCAGGGTGATCAAGAGCGTTGTTCGCCAGAGGAAGGGGCATTCTGCAGGCCTTGCCCCAAACCCTGCATCACGCCGCGTCCCACCAGGCCGATGGCGCGACCCACCACGCGGGTGAGCAGCAGCACCATCAAGCCGCCAACGCGGTTGATCAGCAGCTCCACTTGCGGGGCAAGGGCATCACGGGCTTCCAGCAGCAGGGTGAAGGCTTGCTGCCACCAGCTCAGTTGGCGTAGCTCGGCATCACGCAGGTCGCAGACCATGGTGGGCTCCACGCGTCCGGCCTGGATGTCGAACAGCAGCCGGCGGCTTTCGTAGATCGCCAAGGGGCGTTCCACCAAGGTGTGCCAGCGCTCGGCACTGTTGATGCGGTTGCGCAATTGATCCAATTGGCGCGTGGCCAACAGATCAGGCAGCAGCACGGCCCGGCGCAATTCAGGCCAGCCACTGCAGTTGTTGAGCAGTTCACGGCTGATCAACTCGCCGTTGCGGATCAGCCAGTTGCTGACCAAGCGCTGCAGATGCAGAAGGGCCGCAGGTTCGTCGGGAGCCTGCAAACCGCCATCGATTAACAGCGGACGACCTTCAATCAACGCCAGCAGGCTGGGCAGCAGGTCGGCGAGTTCTGGATCCTCTTGCTGCAGATCACTGCTGGAGACCAGGGCATCACCGAGATGCACCAAGGCACCTTCTCTGGGTAATTGGGTGTAGGCACCCACCAGTTGCTGCAGGGCGCGTTCACGCAGCAGAGGTTGCTGTCCGCTCCACAGGCTGCTGGCCACTGTGGGATCAGCCTGCAGACGCTCCACCAGCAAACGGAACTCCAGCAGCAGGGCTTCAAACAGTTGGCGGCGACGCTCCGGCAGCAGCGCTTCTAAGGCCAGCAAGGGGCTGGGCTGGGCCTCATCGAGGCTGGCCACAGCGTTGGCTAGGCGCTCTTCGACGGTGTGAAGCACCGTGAGTCCTTTGCGGTTGGCCAGCACGATTTGAAGTGGTTCGGCTGGGGCTGAGGCTTGGGCCTGGGGGATGGGCTCTTGCCCCCAAAGCAGATGCAGCACCTCACGGGCCATGCGCAGTTCACGCCGGCGTCCTTCCAGTACAAACCGCTGCAGAGGATGGATTGGCGCCAGTTGAAGCACGGCGTTGATCTGCTCCAGTTCGCGCTCGATTTGATCAACGCCACTGCTGAGGAGACGATGGCCGAGGCCTTGGCCGCGGCGCTGCTGCTGGGTTGCCGATTGCGGTTGGAGCTCGATGACGCGACCACCAGCTGCGAGCACCTCAAGGGCTTCGGCAATCGCATCAGCGGCGGGTTGATCCAGCAGCCCCTCCACGGAGCGTTCCAGTAGCCATTGGCGCTGATAGCGGTGTTGCGCAGGCAGCACGAGCAACAGAGGCGTCTGGGGCCATTGCTGCCGCCACAGGCCTAATTCATGCTCAAGGGCGTTGGGTTCAATGGCCTCTTGCAGCAGCCACAAGAGCAGATCGGCGCCTGCGGTTGGGTTGGCTTGCCGGCCGCTGCTGGCGGTCACCTGCCAGGGGTTGGCCTGCTCAGCGAGCTGGCGACTTAGCGATTCAGCGCCCCAACCCGATCCGATCAGCAGTAAGCGGCGTCCGGGCTGGACCGTCATGGGAGTGGTCGTCCTTGGAGGTTGAGGCTGTAGCTCTCGATGCTGAAGCCGGTGCGTTGTTCAATCGCCTCAACCAAATCAGCTGGAAGTTCGATGTCAAGGTCGCTGATCCGGCCACTGTCCAGGCAGGTGAGGTGGCTGTGGGGATCAGCTCGGTGGCCGTAGAGACGACCTTGTGCTTTTTCAAGGCACTCGATCACCCCATTGCTGTGGAGCGATTCCAGGTTCTGGTAAACGGAGGTATGGCCAATCCGGCGGCCGTCGGCATTGAGGCGATCAAAGATGTCGCGGGCGCTGAGATGCTCTCCCGAGCGCCACAGAATTTCCAACACCAAGCGGCGTTGGCGGCTGAGGCGCAGGCCCTGTTGTCGGCAGAGCCGGTAGGCCTCATCAAGCCCAGCGGTGGCGCCTATAGCAGGTGATCGACCTTGCATGACCCCATCTTATGGAGTCAGCAAGGGGTGCTTTGGGAGCTTGATGCGTCTTGTAGCCGGCCATCTCCCACCGCTTGGAGCGCTTCACTCAAGATCACGGTGCCGTCATAGAGGGCTCGGCCCACGATCACGCCGCTGACGCCCACGGGCAGCAGGCTGAGTAGATCGCTCACCGTGCCGATGCCGCCTGAGGCGATCACCGGTGTGGAGCTGGCGTCCACCATGGCCCGTAGTGCCGTGAGGTTGGGGCCAGCCAAGGTGCCATCGGTGGCGATGTCGGTGCTGACAATCGCTGCCAGGCCAATGCCTTCAAAGCGTTTGGCCAGGCTGGTGGCGTCGGTGTCGGTGTCGGTGATCCAGCCGCGGGTGGCCACCTTGCCGTTGCGGGCATCGATCCCCACCACGATCCGGCCTGGATAACGGGCCGCGAGTTGCTCCACCAGTTCGGGTTGCTCTAGGGCCACGGTGCCGAGAATCACCCGGTCCAAGCCGAAGCTGAGCAGGGCTTCGGCTCGCTCGAGACTGCGCACCCCGCCGCCGAGCTGCACAGGAATGGAGAGGGCTGCGGTGATGGCGCGGACAGCCGAATCATTGGTGGGCTGCCCGCTGCGGGCCCCATCGAGGTCCACCAAATGCAATCGGCTGGCCCCTTGGCGCTGCCATTCCAGGGCTTGTGCCACTGGGTCTTCGCTGAAGCGGGTGACCTGGTCGTAATCGCCTTGATGAAGCCTGACGCAGGAGCCTTGCAGCAGGTCGATGGCGGGAATGATCTGCATGGGGCAGGGCGATCACTGCCGCCATCCTCACCAACGGCCGTCAGCGCAGAATGCTGCGGCATCGAAGCGGGAGAACGATGGAAATCCTGATGATGGGCGGCACCCGCTTTGTTGGCCGGCCTCTGGTGGGCCATTTGTTGCGGGCTGGTCATCAGGTGTGCCTGTTCACCCGCGGCAAGCAGCCCCTGCCCGAGGGGGTCGAACACATCCGTGGTGATCGCAGTGATGCCGCCGGCTTGGCGGCTCTCAAGGGCCGCCAGTTTGATGTGATCGTCGACAGCTCCGGCCGCACCCTGGCGGATACGCAAAGCGTGGTGGCCATCACCGGCGCCCCGCGTCATCGCCTCGTGTATGTGAGCTCAGCCGGCGTCTATGCCGACAACGCCCACTTGCCGCTTGATGAGTCGGCTCCCACCGACCCGGCCAGCCGCCACGCCGGCAAAGCGGAAACCGAATCCTGGTTGCAGGCCGAAGGCATCCCCTTCACCAGCTTTCGCCCCACCTACATCTACGGGCCTGGGAACTACAACCCTGTTGAGAACTGGTTTTTTGATCGCATCGTGCACGGACGCCCTGTGCCGATCCCCGGTGATGGAACCACGATCACCCAGCTCGGCCATGTGGAGGATCTGGCCACCGCCATGGCCCGTTGCCTCGAGGTCGATGCTGCCGCGAATCGCATCTACAACTGCACCGATACCCATGGGGTGACCTTCCGCGGTTTGGTGGCCGCTGCAGCGCGCGCCTGCGGAAAGGATCCAGAGCAGGTGGAGCTGCGCAGCTTTGATCCCAGCGGCCTCGACCCCAAAGCCCGCAAAGCGTTCCCGCTGCGGCTCACCCACTTCCTCACCTCAGTGGAGCGATTGAAGAAGGAGTTGGCCTGGACGCCGCAGTTTGATCTCGAGGCTGGTTTGCGCGATAGCTACAGCAAAGACCACAGCCAGCGCGTTGGCGCTGAGGTGGATTTCAGCCGCGACGACAGCCTGTTTCAGGCCTGACGCGCATAGCCAATCGCTGACCACAGGGCGAGGACCAGCGAGGGCCAGAACAGCCACCAACCCAGGCTTTGCAGCAGCGCAGCCCATGGCCAGGCCGCTGGCCAGAGCAGCAACAGCAGGGCGGCAAATTGCAGCACCGTTTTGGCTTTAGCGCTGGTTGAGGCCGGTCCTCCGCTGCTCAGACCGCTGCGCCAGCCGGTGATCAGCAATTCGCGTGCCAACAGCAACCAGATGGCCCACAGCGGCAGAACCTGCTCGGCGGCCAGCCAGAGCAGGGCAGCACTGATCAGGATCTTGTCGGTGAGCGGATCGAGCCGTGCACCCCAGCTGCTGCCGCCACCGGCGCGCCTTGCCAGCCAGCCATCGGCTGCATCACTGAGGCCGCCAAGCACCAGCAGCCACCACGCCAGTGCCGCTTGCCCAGCGATCAAGGCCAGCAGCATTGGCAGGCCGAGGACAGCGCGCGCCACCGTGAGGCCATCGGCTAACTGACGCAAGCGGACAGAACCCATCACGGAAGCAGAATGGGGACAGACGGGATCAGCCCATGGTGGTGCAGCGCTTGGTGTCGGAGGTGATGACCCGGCCGGTGATCAGCGTGACGCCGCAGACCCCCTTGCAAGACGCCGTCAAATTGCTGAGCGAGCACCACATCAGTGGCCTGCCCGTGGTGGACGGGGGCAAGCTCGTTGGTGAACTCAGTGAGCAGCAGCTGATGGCCCGTGAAACGGGTTTTGAGGCAGGCCCTTACGTGATGCTGCTCGACAGCGTCATTTATCTGAAAAACCCCCTGCAGTGGGACAAGGAAGTGCATCAGGTGCTGGGCAACAGCGTTGGTGAGCTGATGGCTGGCCACCCCCACATCTGCAAGCCCGATCTGGCCTTGCCAGCGGCAGCCAAGCTGCTGCAGGACCGCCGCACCCAGAGGCTGTTTGTGGTGGACGCCCAGCAGGCCGTGGTGGGTGTGCTCACCCGCGGTGATGTGGTGCGTGCTTTGGC